>JAWLGW010000259.1:0-7797 GCA_041690735.1 Planctomycetota bacterium | reverse complement strand
GTAGCTGCGCCTGGCGAGGACCACCCGCTGCTCGGCCTCCTTCACCTTGAGCTTGAGCTCCTCGTACTTGAGGGCGTAGTCCCGGGCGAGGTCGCGGTTGCCCGCCAGGAGCGCCTTCTTGATCAGCGACTCGGCGGCCGGCAGCTTCTCGCGCAGCTTCTCGACCTGCTTCTCGGCGAACTTCACCTCGCCCAGCAGGTTCGCCAGGTGCTCGTTGTACCTGCCCTTCACCGGCTCCTCCTCGATCGGCTGCGGCGAGGGCGGGGCGCCGCCGGACGCTCCCGGTCGGGCTCCCGGTCGGGCGCGGGCGCCGTCCCGCCCTCTCCGTTGAGCCAGGGGATCTTGGCCAGGTAGGCCATGCCCTTGGCGTTGAGCTTCCCCTTGCCCGTGGTGAGGCGCCCCGACCGCAGGTCGAGCCCGCACTCGGTGCAAACGATCTGGTCCACCTGCAGCCGCTCGCGGCACGAGGGGCAGCGGAACCTGGAGGGGCGCGAGGTCGCCTGCTGCTCCCAGCGCTGATCGGCGTCGGCCTTGAGCATGAGCTTGGAGGGGAGCACGAACTCGCGCGGGGGCGGACCTCGGTCCTCGAGGTAGGCCAGGTACGCGTCCCACTGGGGCGGCGGGTCGAGGTGGATCGTGCGCTGCGCCGGGCGCCCCGCCTCGCCGGGGACCAGCACCCGCTCGCCGCAGTGAGGGCACTTGCCGCGCCGCCCCTCGGTCCCCGAGGGGAACGTCACCCGCTTGCCGCACGAATGGACCAGCTCGGGCACCACCGCCTCCACGAGCATGGTAACCGCCGCCGGGCGGGCGGGCGTCGAGCGCTTGCCGGGGGGCCGGCCTTTGGGGACCATGGGGTCGTGATCGTGTACGCCGAGTGCCGCTGCCGCGTCCGCCGGGCCATCGACACCACCCAGGTGGGCGCCTGGCGCCTGCGCTGCAAGCAGTGCGGCGACGTGCTCTACGACCCGAGCCAGGCGGCAGGCGCGCCGCTGCCCGTGACGCCGCAGACGGCGCCGCAGACGGCGCCGCAGACGGCGCCGCAGACGGCGCCGCAGACTGGCCCTCAGGCCGGCCTCGCCGCCGTGACCCCCGCGCCTCGCCTCCCCGA
Source organism: Planctomycetota bacterium (assembly GCA_041690735.1). Classification (GTDB taxonomy): domain Bacteria; phylum Planctomycetota; class J058; order J058; family J058; genus JAWLGW01. Next base: position 6,689 of record JAWLGW010000259.1, on the reverse strand, counting down.
GGGGGACGACGGGGTGGAGGACACCAGCTTCCAGCAGTGGCTGCGCGGCTCGGCCGAGCTCAAGGTGCTCCTGTCGAGCGACGGGACCCACGCCCCCCACTGCACGCGCCACCCCAGCCGACGGGTGCTCGCGGCGTGCACCCGCTGCGCCAAGCTGCTGTGCAAGCACTGCCTGGACCGGATCGACGACCAGTTCGCCTGCTCGGAGTGCGTGGCCGAGGTCGCCGCCCAGGCGGACCCTGACCAGGGGGGGCTGCTGGCCTGGTTCCGCCGCCTGCTGGGGGGCTCGCCGGAGTAAACCCCGCCGCCCCAGGCCCCCAACGGACTCGGCGGCGGTCCGTATCCTGGGAGCGCTCGCTGCCGCGAGCCCCGGGGAGGACTCTCATGGCCGCAACCCGTCGCCCCCCTCTGTTCGTCGTCGCCTGCTCCTCGGTGGCGCTCCTGGCGCTGCCTGCTCCCGGATGGGCCCAGGAGACGCCGCCGACGCCCGCTCCGCCCACCGGCGAGGAGGCGCCCCGGGGCGAAGGAGAGGGGCCGGAGCGAGGCCGCTACCGCGGTCCCGACGGAGACTTCGCCGGCCGGGCGGTGGAGTTCCTCACCCGCGAGCTCGACCTCGACAAGGGGCAGCGAGAGCAGGTGCAGGCGATCCTGGACGACGTCATGCAGCAGATGTTCTCGCGCATGGGCGACATGTTCCGCGGCGGCTTCAACATGGACGAGGACGCCCGCGCCAAGGCGCGTCAGGCCTTCGAGGACGTGCGCCTGGAGGTGGCCAAGCGGATCACCGAGGTCCTCACCCCGGCGCAGCGGCGCGAGTTCGAGGTGCTGGTCGAGCAGTTCGACCGCCGCGCCCAGAGCTTCGAGCAGAGCCGGCGCGCCTGGGAGGAGCCGTCCGAGCTGTTCAACCCGGCCCCGCCCTCCAAGCGCCTGCTGCTGGCCAAGGCCGAGCGGTCGCTGTTCCTCGGCCCCGACGAGACGGCGGTGATCCTGCCCTACGTGGAGCGGGTGCTCGACGCGCGCCAGGCGCTGTACGAGGGGCGGAAGGTGCGGCGCAAGGACCTGCTCAACGCCGCCACCGCGGGCGCCAGCGGCGAGGAGATCGCCGAGCGCATGGCGACGGTGCGCGCCGCCGAGCAGTTCCAGAGCCTGGAGCTGGTGGCGTCCCAGCAGGCCCTGCGCGACCTGCTCACGATCGAGCAGGAGGCCCGGCTGGTGGTGATGGGGATCCTGGACTGACGGAGGGAGCGGACCTCAATACTCTCGCGCCTTCGTGCCCGTGCCCGTGCCCGTGCCCGCTGCCTTCGGGCACGGGCACGGGCACGAAGAAACTCACTCTTCCCCCGCCGCCACCTCCACCCTGCCCACGAACGCCTCCCAGGCTCGCGCCAGCTGAGGGCGGGCCGCGTAGCCCTGCAGCACCGCCTCCAGCTCGCTCGACAGCGCCGCGAGGTGCTCGCGCAGGCGGCGCCCCTCCTCGGTGGCCGCGAGGTCGCGCGGCAGCCGCCGCTGCAGGGCCTTCGCCTCGGCGGCGAGCGCCTCGAGCAGGTCGAGGGCCGGGTCGCCGAGCTCGTCGGGGAGCTCACGCTGCCCCAGGGCGCGGCACGACGCCACGACCTCGGCCGCTTTCGCGTCCAGGCGGGCCGCCGCGGCGTCCAGCCGGCGCAGGCGGGCGCGCAGGGGCTCGCTGTCGACGGCGCCGCGGCTGACCGTGCGGGCCAGGCGCGCCAGGACGTAGGCCTCGGCGGCCAGGGCGGCCAGGTCGGCGCGCAGGCGGGTGTGCAGAGAGGTCCGTGCGGTGTGCATGGCCTCGATCGCCCGGTCGCGGAGCGGCGCCTCCAGGCGGGCCGCCTCGGCGGCCGTGCGAGGGCGCGAGCTGCTGAGGAAGGGGCCGAACGCGGCCCGGACCGCCGCCCGCACCTCGCCGTCCCGCGCGTCGCGCCGGGGCGCCCGCGCCAGCTCCAGGTCGAGGAAGCCGCCCTCGATCTCGAAGGTCTTGGTGCCCCCGAACAGGGACCACTTGCTGCCGCGGATCTCCTCCAGCGGCAGCCGCACCGTGGCCCGCCCGCCGTCGCCGAAGGCCGCCGCCGTGACCCGCAGGGGCTCGGCCGCGGGGGCGATCGTCTCCCACTCCGTCAGGTCCTCGTCCTTGACCGTCAGCTCGAGGGCGAGCGGCCGCCCTCCCGGCAGCTCCAGCCAGGGCGCCCCCTCGAAGGCGTGGTCGGCGAGGTCGTCGCCGAGGTCGATCCCCTGCCGCGCCAGGACCTGCTCGCTCCCGCCCAGGGCGGCGAACACGTGCACCTCCTCGGCGCCCGCGCTGTCGAAGTTGCCGCCGATCCGCGCCGACCGGAGGCGAACGAACCACACCTCGTCTTCGGTCGAGGCGCCCAGCCGCGGCGGCGCGGGCGGCAAGGCGGGCAGCGCCGCCTCCTCCCGCCGGGCGGCGGCCTCGTCCTCGTCGGGCGGCGCGGCGGGGAGCGGGGCGGCGAGGAACGAGAGCAAGGCGACCGCGGCGATCCAGCGCTTCATGACGTGCACCTCGGCGCAGAGCCTACCGAGGGGCGGAGGGCCGCGCGAGCCTCCTCAGGCGGCGGTGAGGCCGCCGCTGTCGCGCCGAGGCGCGAGGGCCCACCGCGCCAGCGCCTCTCCGATCGAGGCCCGCACCGCCTCGCCGATCAGGTGCTCGGCCGCGCCCGCCGCCTCGGCGGCCCACACGGCCCCGTCCTCGGCGCTCACCTCGGCCCGGCGGGTGCTGATGGCGCAGGCGCCGAGGTTGTAGGCCACCGGCATGAACGGCCCGGTGAAGGTGGCGTCCCACACGGCCTGCTGCACCGCCCCGGCCCGGGCCTCCGGGTCGGGGGCCCGCAGGAACTGCTGGACCGCCTGCACGACCGCCCAGGGGCGCCGGTCGCCGGGGCGGTGCCGCTCGCACATCGGGAGCGAGGCCTCGGCGGCGGCCGTGGCGGCGAGGGCGCAGGCGCGCTTGCCCCACTGGGCGAGGCCCAGGACCCACCCCTCCACGTCGTCCTGAGCGAAGGGCGCCTCCTCCCCCAGCAGGTCGCGCGCCGCCGCGTGGCCCGCGTAGGCGGCCAGACGGAGCCGCTCGAGGGGCAGGTCGCCGAGCGCCAGGCGCACCCCCAACACCTCGGGCTCGGGGGCGGCGCTCCGCTCCAGCCAGCGGAGGTAGGTCCACCCCTCGTCGGGGTCCTCTCCCCGCCAGCGACGCTCGACCCTCCGCAGGACGAAGTCCATACCCGCAGGATAGCGCCGCCTGCTCAGAGGCGCACGAGGCCGAGAAATGAAGAACCGAGAACGAGGAGCAACTCCTCATTCTCGGTTCATGCTCATTTTCCCTGTCTCTTCAGCTACTTGTGGGCCGCCTCGCGCGCCCGCTTGTGCTCCTCGATCAGGGGCTGGACCTTGTCGGGGGGCAGGAACTCGTAGTGGCTGAACGCCACCTCGAACACCCCCTCGCCCGAGGTCATGGAGCGCAGGTCCTGGCTGTAGGTCTGCATCTCGACCTCCGGCACCAGGGCCTTGACCACGGTCCCCTCGTCGGTCTGCTCCATGCCCTGGGGCTGGGAGCGGCGCCGGGCGAGGTCGCCCATGACGTCGCCCGTGAAGCGGTCCGGCACGGTGATGGTCACCAGCTGGATCGGCTCCAGGATCGCCGGCTTGGCCTGCTCGACGGCCTCCCGGAAGGCGCCGCGGCCGGCCTTCTTGAAGGCGACCTCCTTGCTGTCCACCGGGTGCTCCTTGCCGTCCCACACGTCGACGACCGCGTCCACGAACTTGTAGCCGGCGATCACCCCCTCCTCCATGGCCTCCACGATCCCCTTCTCGATCGCGGGCAGGTAGCTGGCCGAGATGGCGCCGCCGACCACGCTGCTCTTGAACAGGAAGCCCTCGCCGCGCTCGGCTGGGCTGAGGCGGATCGCGACCTCGCCGAACTCACCCGCGCCGCCCGACTGCTTCTTGTGCCGGTAGCGGGCCTCGGCCTTGCCGCGGATCGTCTCCCGGTAGGCGACCCGCGGCGTGCGCGTGTCGACCTCGACCTTGGTGCGCTCCTTCATGCGCCCCAGCAGGCTCTCGAGGTGGAGCATGCTCATGCCCTTGATCACCAGCTCGTGGGTCTCCTCGTGCCGCTCGGTCCTGAAGGTCAGGTCCTCCCGCTCCAGGCGGTCGAGGGCCGGCCGCATCTTCGTCTCGTCGTTGCGGGTCTTGGGGCTGACGGCCAGGCTGACCATGGGGCTCGGGACGTCGATCGGCGGCAGCTTCACCTGGCTCTTGCCGTCGGTGATCGTGTCGCCGGCGCTGAAGCTGTCCACCTTGGGCACGATCACCAGGTCACCCGTCACCAGGTCGGCCACCGCGTCGAGGTGCTTGCCCAGCGGCCGCTGGAAGTCGCCGACCCGCTCCTCCTTGCCGGTGTTGACGTCGGTGAGCGTGGTGTGGCCGGAGGTCTTGCCGGCGAACACCCGGACGTAGCTCTGGGCCCCGTAGTCGCCGATCACCACCTTGAACACCTGCGCGACGAAGGGCCCGCTGGGGTCCAGCTCCTGCCCCTCCACGTCGAGCCGCGGCTTGACCTGCAGCGGGTTGGGCATGAAGTCCTTGACGATCTGCAGGACGTCGTCGATCCCGACCTCCTGCGTGGCGGAGCAGCCCACCATGGGGGTGAGGTTGCCCTCGCGGATGCCCTTGGCGATGGCCTGCGACAGCTCCTCGGGGGAGATCTCGCCCTCCTCGAGGTACTTCTCCATCAGCCTCTCGTCGGCCTCGACCGCGGCGTCGGTGATCTTCTCCCGCGAGTCGTCGCCCTCGAGGGCCCGGGTGTTGCCCTTGTAGGCCGATCCCGCGCCATCGGGCTTGCGGAACCAGACGCACCCGTTGCCGAAGGCCTCCGTGATGCTCGCGGTGAGGGCCTCGAGGTCGACGTTGTCCGAGTCGACCTTGTTGACCACGATCATCTTGGCGAGGTTGTGCGCCGTGGCGAGGCGCCAGGCCTTGCGGGTGTTGAGGCCGATCCCCGTCTTGGCGTTGATCACGATGCAGGCGATGTCCCCGGCGATGACCCCGCAGTGGGCGTCGCCGAAGAAGTCCGGGTAGCCGGGGGTGTCGATCAGGTTGATCTCGCAGCCATCGTGGCTGGCGTGGCCGACGGCGAGGGTGATCGAGTGCTGCTTCTCCTTCTCGTCGTTCTCGTAGTCGAGGACGGTGGTCCCCGCCTGAATCGACCCCAGGCGTCCGACGGCGCCCGTCTTGTGCAGGATCGCCTCGGCGAGGGAGGTCTTGCCGGCGTCGGCGTGACCGAGGAGGACGACGTTGCGGATCTGCTCTGGGGTGTGGCTCATCTGCGCTCCGGGCTGAGGGTCCGTGAAGGCTCCATGAAGACGGCTGACGCCCGATCTTCGGGACTTCCTGCGGTTTCGCGGGGCCGTCCTGGCCACCGCGCGGCCGTCTTACCCGGTCATTACATATAGTGCAACCCCGTCGCCCTAGCGCCGGGACTTGATGCACCTCCGAAGCTGACGCTGGGCAGGGCTTGACTCGGCCGTATAATCCGTCCCTTCTTCACCCTGCCGCCCGGGTTGCGCGGCCGGGAGCCGCACGGTCACTGGACCAGGACGAAAGTAGACAGCGATGCCGACCATCAACCAGCTGGTCCGTCATCCTCGCAAGCAGAAGCCCCGCAAGTCGAAGACGCCTCTCCTCGAGGCGTGCCCGCAGAAGCGCGGCGTCTGCCTGCAGGTCAAGACGATGACCCCCAAGAAGCCCAACTCCGCCCTGCGGAAGATCGCCCGGGTGCGCCTCAGCAACGGCCGCGAGGTGACCGCCTACATCCCGGGCGAGGGCCACAACCTCCAGGAGCACTCGATCGTGCTGGTCCGCGGCGGCCGCGTCCGCGACCTCCCGGGTGTTCGCTACCACATCATCCGCGGGACCCTCGACACCCTGGGCGTCGACGGCCGCAAGCAGGGCCGGTCGAAGTACGGCGCCAAGGCCCCCAAGGCCTAGACGGAGCAGATCATGCCGAGCAAGTACGTCTCTCCCCGGCGCTACATCCAGCCCGACCCGCGCTACAAGTCGGTGCTGGTCACCAAGTTCTGCAACTGCCTGATGCAGGACGGCAAGAAGCGCCTGGCCTACCAGATCTTCTACGACGCCATGGACGAGATCGGCCGCCGCCTCAAGGAGCGCGACCCGCTGGACGTGTTCCAGGTCGCCCTCTCGAACGTCAAGCCGCTGATCCAGGTCCGCTCGCGCCGCGTGGGCGGCGCCACCTACCAGGTGCCGATGCCGGTCCAGAAGAAGCGCCAGACCGCCCTGGCGGTCCGCTGGATCCTGCAGGCCTGCGAGAAGAAGAAGGGGCGCCCGATGTACAAGCGCCTCGCCGACGAGCTGATCATGGCCTTCCGCCGCGAGGGCTCGGCCATGTCGACGCGCGACCAGGTCCACAAGATGGCCGAGGCCAACAAGGCCTTCGCCCACCTGTCCTGGTAGCGGGCGCTCCCACTCGACCTCGAGGGTCCTGGCCCTCTCCCATGCAACCCACCGACGCCGCCGGCCCACCCCTTCGAGGAGTGCGGAGGCGGCGTCGGCTCCATGTACGCCTCCCGTCTGCGCGTGCACGAGCTCCAATGACCCACAGCCCTACGTGCCCGTGCCCGTGCCCGCGCCGGTGCCCGTGC
>JAWLGW010000258.1:0-7800 GCA_041690735.1 Planctomycetota bacterium | reverse complement strand
GGTTCCCGATCGGCGGGGTCGCCGCCTTCGACCCCGACGAGGGCGTGGTGAGCCCTGGCGGGGTGGGCTACGACATAAACTGCGGCGTCCGCCTGCTCGCCAGCGACCTGTCGGTGGGCGAGGTGCAGCCCAAGGTGCGCGAGCTGACCGAGGCCCTGTACCGGGCGATCCCCGCCGGCGTGGGCTCCAAGCGCTCCGAGCTGAAGCTGGGCGACGACGACCTCGCCGACCTCATGCAGCGCGGCGTCGCCTGGGCGGTGGGGCGGGGCTACGCCACCGCCGCCGACGCCGAGCACATGGAGGAGAACGGCTGCATCGCCGGGGCCGCCCCCGAGGAGGTGAGTGAGCGGGCCAAGAGCCGCGGGCGGGGCCAGCTGGGGACGCTGGGGTCGGGCAACCACTTCGCCGAGGTCGGGGTGATCGACGAGGTGTACGACGAGGCCTCGGCCGAGGCCTTCGGGCTGTCGCTCGGGCAGGTGACCCTCATGATCCACTCGGGCTCGCGGGGGCTCGGCCACCAGGTGTGCACCGACTTCCTGTCGGACATGCTGCGGGCGGCGGCCCGCTACCGGATCCCCCTGGTCGACCGGCAGCTGTGCTGCGCGCCCGTGAACAGCGAGGAGGCCCGGCGCTACCTGGGCGCCATGGCGGCGGCCGCCAACTTCGCCTTCAACAACCGCCAGCTCATGACCCACTGGGCCCGCGCGGTCTTCGACGAGCTGCTCGGCGGCAGCCTGCGCACCATGTACGACGTGTGCCACAACATCGCCAAGTTCGAGACGCACCCCGTGGATCCCGACGGGGACGGCGGCGAACGCCGCCGCCTGCTGGTCCACCGCAAGGGCGCCACCCGCGCCCTGCCGGCCGGGCACCCGCTCCTGCCGGACAGCTATCGACGGATCGGGCAGCCGGTGATCATCCCCGGCGACATGGGCCGCTACTCGTTCGTGCTCAAGGGCGCGGCTCACTCGCAGCGCACCTTCGGCTCCGCCTGCCACGGGGCGGGGCGGCTCCTGTCGCGCTCCGAGGCCAAGCGGCGCTTTGGCAGCCAGGACCTCACCCGCGAGCTCGCCGAGCAGGGGGTGATCGTGATCGGCGCCTCACGGGCGACCGTGGTGGAGGAGGCGCCGCACGCGTACAAGGACGCGGCCGACGTGGTGGGCGTGGTCCACGACGGCGGCCTGGCCGAGCGGGTGGCGCGGATCCGGCCGATCGGGTGTGTGAAGGGATAGGCGGGAGGGTGCCCGTGCCCGCTCGTAGATGAGGGGGGCGCGATTCTGCGACGTTTCGCTCTCGTGCCGTGCCCGTGCCCGTGCCCGTGAGGCTGACGCAATAGGGAGCCGCGGTCGCCCGGAGAGATCGAACACGGAACATCAACAGCAAACAGAGAATGGGAACAGGGCTCCGCTGTGCGAAACGCAGCTAGGTCTCGAAGGACGAGCCGTTCGCTGTTCTCATTGATATTCCCTGTTGATACTCCGTGTTCGATAGGGCCCCTCGCCAGGCGCTGCTCGCATTTTGCGACAGCCTCCCGTGCCCGGCGCGCTTCGGGCACGGACACGGGCACGGGCACGGGCACGGGCACGAAGGCAGGAGGCGATGCTGAATCCTGCCCCCTCATTTGCACGGGCACGGGGACGGGAGCTCAAGCCAGCCCCCTCCTCCACCCGAAGAACCCCTCAGGGAGGAGGTCCCATGAGCGCAGTGCGCGTGTTCCCCGGCGAGGGCCCCAGCCCGCGCCTCAAAGGCATGCTCGAGGACAAGGAGTCCTGCTTCGTCCGCTTCCGGCAGGACCCCGAGGCGCGCCTGTGGGTGTGCGCCCGCATGGGGTCGCGGGTGTTCAGCACCCCCCTCTCCCGCGAGGAGGAGTGGGTCAGCGGCGTCCTGTAGCGCCCGCCCCGGGAGCTTGAGGGCCGCGGCAAGCGCACGGCCCCGGTCCACCTCTCGGACCCCGGCCCCCTCGCCGCTACACTGAACGCATGGCTGACGTGCGACGGCGGCGCTGCGAGCGGGCGGCGCGACTCGGAGACCTCGACGCCGAGGGGCGGCTCCTCCTGGAGCGCGTCCGGGCCGGGGAGCTCGAGCGCGAGCGCCTCGAGCTCGCCGCGCACCTCGGCCACCGCCCGGCCCGTCGCGCGCTGGGCCTCCCGCCGCTGCGGCAGGCGGAGCCCCTGGCCGAGCTGGTGTCCCTGGCCCGCTTCGGGCGCCCCGTGCTGGTGCGGATCCTGGTGGTGGCGGCCCGACGCCTGGGCTGGGCCCCCTCCCCGGTGGGCGACGAGCAGCTGCGTGCGGCGGCCGCCTGGTGCGACTGCCCCTGCCCCCGCCACGCCAGCTCGGCCTACCAGGCCTCCCGCTCCCTCCCCGAGGGGACGCAGCCCTCCTTCCCCTACTACGCCGCCATGGCGGCCCACTACGCCGGGAACATGGAGGGTCCGGCCGGGGGGCGCTCGCTGGAGAGCCTGGCCAAGATCGCCCTGCGGGAGCTCGCCGCCGCCTGCGGCGGCGCGGCCCGCCTGCGCACCCTGGTGCAGGGGGAGCTGATCGCCTGGGCCGTGGAGGAGCCGTCCGGAAAAGACGGGAGCTCTCCCCGCGTCGCCGCAGAGAGAGCCCCGAGTCCTTGAAGATCGAGTGCGGCGATTACTCGCCGTAGACGATCGTGGTGTAGTCGGCCAGGATCCCGATGATGTTGGTCGAGTGGTGGTCGACGTGGCTGATCTTGGTGATCTCGCCAGCCTTGGCAGCCGCCTCGATCGAGGCGTCGCCAGTCGCGATCCAGCCGAGGATCGAGCCCGCGGTCGCCTTGCCGACCTTGGTGCTGCTGACGGCGCCGTCACCCGCGACCGCGAACGGACCCTTGACGTCCATCCACAGACCGCCGGAGACGGGCGACGCCGCCGAGGCGCAGCCGCTGGCGACGAAGCTGACGGTGAGAAGAATAGCAGCGAAGACGGAGAACAGCCTGTTCACGAGGCCTCCCTGGGTTGAACCGTCGGAAACTCAGAATGATTTACGAAACTGAGCGGCCCCGCGCCACCCGTACCTGGACCTAATTCTTTCCCCCCACGGTGGGGCACCATTCTGAGCCCGCGAGAGGGTAGCCTACCGGGCCGACGCCCTCGGCGCCACGAGGCCCCTGCCAGGCATGCCCGAGCTCGGCGAGCGGACGATCCCAGACGAAGATCCCAGCCCGCACGCCGCACAGGCGCCGCTCTCCGACCTCCTGGCGGGGCCGCTCCATCCGCCGCTCCTGCGCCTGGCGCTGCCGCTGTCCGGCGGGCACCTGTTCCAGCTCGGCTTCGAGGTGTGGTTCCGCTCGGGGCGGTGGATCGAGCTGGGGGTGCGGGACGACTGAGCGACGGGCCAGGGCAAGGGGGCGGGAGCAGAGACGTGCCCTTCGACTACCCGCCGCGCAGCTCGCGCACCAGCCGCTGGCGCAGCGCCCGCAGCTCCTCGTTGTGGGGGTCGAGGCGCAGGCCGCGGGCCACGTCCCCCAGCGCCCGGCGGCGGTGGGCCGCCGAGCTCGCCAGCGCCAGGGCGCGCGCCAGGTAGAGCTCGGCCTGCCGGCGCGGGTCGCGCAGCCCCGCGAGCACGGCGTCGAGGCTGGGCGAGGGACCCACGCCCGGGCCGAGGACCACCCGGCCGGCGACGAGCTGCACCGCCGCCGCCTCCGCCGGCGAGCGCGCGCGCAGCTGACGGTGCATGAGGCGCACCAGCAGGGCTCTGCGGACGGGCTCGCTGCCGAGCTCGGCCAGCAGCAGGCACAGCTCACCAGGGAAGGGGTGCGTCGAGCTGGCGGCTTGCAGCGAGGCTTTCAGCACACCAGCCGGCAGCGGCTGGGGGTCGAGGCGGCGCGCCAGCACCAACAGGCTGCGCAGCGTGCGCTGCGCCTCGGGCGCCAGCGCCTCGCCCTGCAGGTCCTCCAGCAGCTGCTCGGCCCGCCCCCGCAGGCCCGCGGCCCGCTCGGCGGCGTCGGGCAGGCCGGTGGCGCCGTCGGCGAGCGGCTCCGCCGCGGCGAGGGCCTGCGACCACGCCTCTCCCTCGAGCGCCCGGACCAGGCGCGCGCCCGCGAGCTGCGCCACCAGCTCCCGGTCGGGCGCGGCGACCCGCGCCAGGGCGCCCGCCGCCTCCTCTAGCCGGCCCAGCTGCAGCAGCGCGCGCGCCCGCAGCTCGGCGTCGCCAGGCTGCGGCGGCACCCCGCCTCGCGCCAGCAGGTCGAGGTCGCTCAGCACCTCGGCGGCCTCCGCGTCGCTGGTGAGGCCGCCGCGCCGCACCGCCTCCAGCCGCCAGCGGCGGATCTCGGCCCGCGCCACGCCGCCGGCCAGGGCGGTCGACACGTCCTCCCGCGCGTGGTCCCCCCCGGACGCGCCGCCGGTCGAGAGGGCGGCGATCCCCCCGCGCAGCGCGCTGGCGCAGGCGGGACGCCGGGCGACCGCCGGGTGGTCGAGGGCCGCGCGCCCGCCCTCCAGGTCGCCCGAGGCCAGCGCGAGCAAACCCTGCAGCCCGATCAACCCCGCCTCCGCCTCCCGCAGCGTCTCGCCGCGCCCGCCCAGCGGGCGCCCTCGCAGCGCCGCGAGGTCCGCCTGCAGGCGCCGCACGGTGACCGCGTCCGAGCCGATCGGCTGCACGGTGGCCAGGGCCTGCGACACCTCCCGCGCCAGCCGCTCGGCCTCGTCGCGCACGTGGGCGCGATAGCCCAGACCCAGCGCCAGCGACAAGCCTGTGGCGGTCAGCGTGAGCAGCCAGCCGACCCACCGCCCCCGCGGCCGCGCCGCGGCCTGCGGCGACGCCCCTGAGGCTTGCGTCGCGGCGCGGCGGCTCCAGGCCGTGTGCTCGATCACCGGGGGTGGCAGGCTGGGCACGCCCGCCGCGGGCGCGACCTCTCTCGCCTCCGCCGAGGCGTCGGCGTCGGGGGCCGGCGGCGCCTCGTCGGCCACGGGAGCGGGCGCCGGCTCGGACCGGGGGGCGAGGGCCGCGGCGACCGCCAGTCGGTCCGTCTCCTGCACCGCCCGGTGCGCTCGGGACGAGGCGAGCTCGCGCTCCTCCTCGCGCGAGATCGTGCGGGTCTCCATGTGGGCTCGCGCCACGCCCAGCGGCTCGGGCGCCGGCTCGAGCGCGACGTCGGGCGGCTGGGGGAGGAGGGACGGCTCCGCCGACGACTCCGCCGACGACTCCGCCGACGACTCCGCCGACGGCGGGGGCACGACGAGCGTCTCGGGCTCGTCGAGCGGGGGCGGGGGCGCAGGCCGGGGCGGACGGCGCAAGGCGCCCGACTGCCCCGGCGGGCGGCCGGTGGGGGCCGCGGGAGCGCGCGGGGGACGCCGCGGCGGCCCCGCTGGAGGCGCTGCCTCTGGAGTCGCTCGACCGGGAGTCGCTCGACCGGGAGTCGCTCGACCGGGAGTCGCTCGACCGGGCCGCGCCCGCTCCGGGCGGGGCCCGGGAGGGGGCGGCCCGCGCCGGTGAGGGCCGGCTGGCCCCGCCCCCGCTCGCGGCGGGCGCGGCGGGCGCGGCGGGCGCGCGACGGGCGGGGGCGCCCCTGCCGCCGGCGGAGGGCGGCGCCCGCGCCGATAGGCGGCCGAAGGCGCAGGACCGGGCCGGGTCGCCGGCCGCGTCGGCATGGGCTCGATGGGGAACGCCGCCTCCGGGTCGACGTCCTCTTCCATCATCATGGAGACGAACGATTCGGTCAGGTCCGCGTCGCACATGGAGCACTGACCGGCCTCGGCCTCGTTGGGGTAGCCGCACTCCAGGCAGTTCACGCGCGCCCCTCCACCACCGCTCGCGCCCAGGCGAGCACCGGCTGCAGGCGCTCGGGCAACAACGCGGCCGCCTCGTCGAAGGTGACCCACCGCCCCTCGTGGTGCTCGGCCCGACCCAGGGCGGGGTTCACCGGCAAGGACACGTCGCGGCGCTCGGTCGCCGCCACGAAGTAGGTGGCCACCTTGCCGCGGGCGTAGGGCTCGGTGTCCCGCGTCGCCTCCCCCCACCGCAGGTCGAGGTCGGTCAGGTCGGCCTCCTCCCGGGCCTCGCGCAGGGCGGTGGCGAGCGGCGACTCCCCCGCCTCGACCAGCCCCTTGGGGAAGTCCCAGTTGCGGTAGGCGCGCAGCACCAGGACCCGCCATCCGTCCTCGGCACGACGCACCGGCACCACCCCGGCGGAACGCATTCGGACGCGCATGGCCGAGAGCGTAACGCAGCGGCGCCGGGTGCGCCGGTGGGGCGGAGCCGGGGGGCGCCGCGCTGCCCGGCGGGCTATGGTGGGGCGGTCCAGGGGAAGGGGGCAGGAGCAGTGGGACACGACCAGGAGCGGCGGCAGCGCGACCTGCGCCGCCGCCTGTCGCCCGGCTCGAGCGACGCGCGGCAGCGCGCCCGCGCCGCCGTCGCGCAGGCCCTGTCCGACCCCGAGCGGCTCAACCACTACCTGCGGCTGTTCGGCCAGCTGGCGCTGCTCCTCGAGCCGCTCGAGCCCTGCCGCGTGGAGCCCGACGCCCTGGTCGAGGCGTTGCAGGTCGCGGCGCTGCAGGCGGCGGACCTGCCGGAGCTCGCCGAGGAGGAGCGGCCCGTCGCCCTGCGGCGCGCCGTCGCCGCCCGGATCGCCAGCGTCGAGCGCCTCGACCGCTGCGCCGCGGCGATCGAGGCGGCTCAGCGCCAGACGAACGAGCAGGACGCCCTGCTGGCGCTGACCGCCGGCGCGATCCTCCTCACCAGCTGCCGGGAGGCGGGCGCCGGGCCCGACCACCCCTTCTGGGACGTCCTGTTCGAGGTCTCCCTCAGCGAGGCGGTCCTGTCGGGGCACGTGCTGACCCACCTGGTCACCGAGAGCCTGGAGGTCGACCCAGCGGCGACCGCCAAGGCGTTCGCCCGGGCCCTGGCCCAGGAGGAGCTGTCGCGCGAGCTGGGCGCGCTCGGCCTCGACGACCCCGCCCCCGCGCGGCTGGCGCAGGTGCACGCGGAGCTGGTGCGCAGCGAGCACCCCTACCACCTGCAGCTCGACGCGCTGCTCCACCTGGCCCGGGCCCACGTGCGCTCGGCGGGCGCCTTGCTCGCCAAGGTGGCCCGGGAGGGCCTGTCGCCGCCGGTGCGCGAGTGGACGCGCGAGGTGTACGAGGAGGCCTACACCCGCGACGTGGGCGAGGGGCTGGGTCAAGAGCTGCGCCGCTGGTTCGCGGCCCGCCTCGAGGCCCTGCGCGACGACCCCGAGGCGCTGGCGCCCCGGCTGCCGCACCCGGTGGAGGTCGAGCGCGAGCGGTGCCTGGCGGCCAGCCTGGGGCTGGCCGCCCTCCCCCGGGAGGCAGACCCGCTGCTGCGCGCCTTCCACGTCCAGAGCCTGGAGCGCGTCCGCCGCCAGGCGCCCGAGCTCGAGGCGGGCTTCGTCACCAAGCTGTGGAACGAACCCGAGGACCGGTTCACCCTGGAGCAGTACGAGCGCTTCCTGCTGGACAAGCGCGAGGTCAACCGCTCGCGCCGGGTGCGCGACTACCTGGCGACCGTGCGGAGCGAGGCGGCGGCCGAGAAGGTCGCGGGCGGCGAGGCGCCGGGAGGGGGCGCGTGAGCGCCGCCGAGCGCGCCCGCCGCTACCTGCTCGACGGCGACCCCGCCCTGGGGCTGGGCGCCTGCGAGGCGGCGCTGGCGGAAGCCGAGGGCGTCGCGGCCCTCGGCCTCCGCCTGACGGCCGCCCGCTGCGCCAGCGCGCTGGGCGACCTCGACGCCCTGCGGCGCCACCTGGAGGGGGCGGAGGCCGCCGCCCGCCGGGGCCAGCTCGACGCCCTGGGCCCGGTCCTGAGCCAGCTCGGCGAGGCGCAC
>JAWLGW010000257.1:0-7809 GCA_041690735.1 Planctomycetota bacterium | reverse complement strand
GGGTCGAGATCGAGCGGCGGGAGCGGCGCGCGCCGCGCGCCTGGGTCGTCGGCGGCGAGCTCGTCAGCGGGCGTCGTCGCGCGCGGAGGCTCGACGCCCGCGGCCGTGGCGCTCCACCGCGAGGTCCAGGCGACGCCGGCCGCGCCCGCTCCAACCAGGAGCGACAGCGCGAGCGCCGCGGCGCGCAGCGGCCGACGCGTCTCCGCGCCAGCCGCCCCGCACTCCTCCAGCGCGGCGGCCAGCGCCGCCGCGTCGGGCGGCCGGGCGCCGGGTTTCTTGGCGAGCGCCTGCAGGCAGACCCGCGCCAGCGGACCGGGCACGCCCTCCAGCGGCGGCGGCGGCTCGCGCAGGACCGCCTCCAGGGTCGCCAGCGCGGAGCCGCGCGAGAACGGAGGCCGTCCGGTCAAAGCCGCGTAGAGCAGCGCCCCCAGCCCGTACACGTCGGTCGCCGGCCCGATCGCTGCGCGGTCGCCCCGGGCCTGCTCGGGCGCCGTGTAGGCCGGGGTGCCGAGCAGGTCGCCGCTCTGGGTGAGCGAACGCTCCCACGCCACGCCCGCCAGCCCGAAGTCGGCCAGGAGCGCCCGCCCGTCCCCGGCGAACAGTACGTTGGCGGGCTTGAGGTCGCGGTGGAGCACGCCGGCCGCGTGGGCGTGGGCCACGGCGCGCGCCACCGCGCCCACCACCCGGATCGCCTCGTCGGGCCCCAGCGGACCGTCGCGGCTCAGCCGCTCGGCCAGCGAGCCGCCCGGCGCCAGCTCGGTCACGAGGTAGGCGCGCCCCGCCGCTCGCCCGGCGGCGTGGACTCGCAGCACGTGGGGGTGGTCGAGCGCGGCCTGGGCGCGCCCCTCCCGCTCGAACCGCAGCAGCAGCTCGAGGTCGGCCCCGCCCAGGACCTTGAGCGCGCAGGGCGCGCCGGTGACGACGTGCCTCGCGCGGAACACGGTCGCCATGCCGCCCGCGCCCAGGCGCTCCTCGAGCACGTAGTCGCCGATCCGGCCGCCCGGGGTCCAGGGGTCCACCCCGCCACCATGCCACGCCTGGAGGCGTCGGGCCACATGGCCCCGAGGGCCAAGCGAGCGGTTCTTGCCCGCCGCGCGGCGTCGATCCGCTCCACCTCGGCTTCGAGCAGCGAGCGCGCTCGCGGGATCGCTCCCACGCCAGGCTCACGCCGCTCCCGAGCGCCGTCCGCTCCGATCGCCCCCTGCGCGCGCCTCCGCCGCAACGTTCGAGCTGGTCAGCCACACGCCCGGCAAGTCGCCACGGCCGCCTGCGCCGCCGCCCCCGATCGGGGGAGGCCGCCGTGGCCTGGGGCAGCCGACCGCGACAGGCTCCCTCCATGCCGTACCTCCCCCTGCCCCTGCAGCTCCTCGTCCTGTGCCTGGTCGGCTGGGTGAGCCGTCACCAGCACGCCGCCCTCCTGTATCTCCAGGAGGAGAACCGCGTCCTCCGCGAGCAGCTCGGCGAACGCCGCCTGCGCCTCACCGCCGCCCAACGGAGGCGCCTGGCGGCCAAGGGCCAGATCCTCGGCCGCAAGCTGCTGGCTGAGGTCGCGACGCTGGTGACTCCCGAGACGATCCTTCGCTGGTACCGGACCCTCGTGGCCGCCAAGTACGACGGCACCGCCTCCCGCTCGACGCGGGCGGGCCGGCCCCCGCAGACGGCCGAGGTGGAGGCCCTGATCGCGCAGGTCGCCCGCGAGAACCCCCGCTTCGGCTACACCCGCATTCGAGACGTCATGGCGGAGCTCGGTCACGAGCTCAGTCGCAGCACCGTCCGCCGGATCCTCCTCGAGCATGGCCTCGAGCCCGCCCCCGAGCGGCAGCGCCGCCCTCGCTGGCGAGACTTCCTCCGCGCTCACTGGGGCGCGATCGCCGCCGCCGACTTCTTCACGGTGGAAGTCCTCACCTGGCGCGGCCTGGTGCGCTACCAGGTCTTCTTCGTGATCGACCTCGCCACCCGCCGGGTCGAGATCGCCGGCCTCACCCCCGCCGCCACCGGCGTCTGGCTGCAGCAAGTGGGCCGAAACCTCCTCGACCCCGAGGACGGCTTCCTCCGGCGAGCCCGCTTCTTGATCCTCGACCGCGATCCCCTCTACACCGCCGCCTTCCGTCGCCTCCTCGAGGAGAGCGGCGTCCACGTGGTCCGTCTCCCCAGGTGCAGCCCCAACCTCAACGCCTACGCCGAGCGGTTCGTCCGTTCGATCCGCGAGGAGTGTCTCGCTCGGATCGTGCCCCTGGGTGAGCGTCACCTCCGCCACGCGATCGCAGAGTATCTCGCTCACTACAACCACGAGCGCCACCACCAAGGCCTGGGCGGGCGGCTGATCGACCCCGACGAGACCGCCGGCCGCACGCGCGGCCGGGTCCAATGTCGCCAGCGGCTGGGTGGCCTGCTGCGCTACTATTACCGCGCCGCCTGACCGGCGGACGACGACCCTAGGTCGTGAGCGGGGCGACGCACCTCCGCACCCCCGCTCTGCCCGCCCTCCCCGTCCGCGGCGCGATAGCGACCGCTGAGCTCTCCTGCCGGACGCGAGCCGGTGCGATCGACTCCCGTACAACCGGCGGTGCGCCTCCGCTGAGGCGACCTTGAGGTACCCTGCAGGGCGTGGGCGGAGTTTTGGAACAGTACGGGCTCCGACAGACTGCCGCCGAGAGCCCGCGCACAAGCTTGGCTCCATGGGGAACCTGGGTGGAGAACCCGCTCTCCCCGCCCGCGAACCCCTGCAGGGCAGCGAGTTACAACGGCGCAGGCAACGCGGACGGTTCAGCAAGCGTCTCGGGACCTCGGCGCGCCTCAGGCGAGCAGCGAGCTGAGACCGTGGGCACCTCCGCCTCTGGCC
Organism: Planctomycetota bacterium; assembly: GCA_041690735.1. Lineage (GTDB taxonomy): Bacteria > Planctomycetota > J058 > J058 > J058 > JAWLGW01. Next base: position 4,967 of record JAWLGW010000257.1, on the reverse strand, counting down.
TCATGCCTGATCTCTGCTGGCGGTCTGGATCTCCACTTCAACCGTCTCGAGGATCACACCTGGAGCCAACCCCTCGCAGTGCTTCATGCGAAGGAGGGGGTTCAACTGGCACACGGGATCAAGGGGGGTCGTCACGACCACCTTCACTGATCGAACGATGCCCTCCTCGGACTCTCCTGCGACGTACGGCGCCTCCTCCCAGAGATCCTCGAGACCCGCGTGGTGTATCGCGTGGTCGGCAAGCTCCCGCTCTGCGGCGTTCAGGGGACGCCGTGGGCGCAGCTTGCCCACGAGGAGGGTCCCCTCTTTCACCCGCACGCCAATGCGTGGAAGTCCCTGTTCGTCCAGCGTGGTCAGCCGACCGGAGCCGTCCCTCGGCGCACTCTCGAGCCAGGGGTAGAGCATCTCAGGACCGTGCAGGGTCATGACGACCGGGACGAGCACTGTTCGAACGGACACAGCTACGGTCCTCTCCTGCCACGGTAGATTCGTAGATTCCGAATCATCTCTTGGACGAGGGCTTGTCGCTCCGCTTGTGAGAGGCCGGACATCATGGCACCCCTGGCAGACGCCTGGGCCTCGTGCAGCGCTGCCTGAGCCGTGTACCCTCTGGGCGGCATCGCCCGAGTGTGCCCCGTCAGGACATGACCGGCCTCGTGCGCAACGATCGCTCGGGTGGAGAGGGGTTCACCCCCTGGAGCCTGGGGGCGACCCCAGGCCGTCTCGTACATGACGAGCCGGTTGGTGCCTGTCTCCGTGCCAGCATGGATCCCAGCGCGGCTAGCTCCTGGGCGAGCCACCTGCCCGCCGGTGAAGATCTGTGCGCCTGTTTGACCGGTGAACGGGTCCTGCGTGCTTGCGACAAGTTGGTCCAGCTCGCGCTGCTTCGCTCGGACCCCGCTTCTCCCCCACGAAGGATCGGTGAGCCTGCCGCCAGTCGAAGGGTGGAGGCTGATCTCTCGATTGAGCCAGCCAGGCCCGTAGGCCCGACTCCCAGAGACTACGCCGCGAATGAGGGCTGGGGCGCCGAACGCGGCAACGTACCAGCCAGGGTGAGACATCTCGCCACGAGCCAGGTCCATAGCCCCAACGGAGAGCGGCCCGGCGAGCATCTCGGCCGCGAGTGGAGACGCACCCAGAGCACCGAATGCCGCCGTGCCTGCGCCGAAGGTTGCGCCCCCGACGAAACCGTAGGCGGCCGCTCTCCCGCTGATCTGAAGTGCGCCGGGCGAGTACTGGCTCCCTGTCCAGTTGACGCCCTCAGCGTTGTGCTGGGTTACCTCCTGCGCGATGAGGTCGGAGCCGAGAACCGTCGCGCCGGCGATTGCGGCCCACTTCAGGCCCTCGGCCACGATGGGAATGAGGAACGCCCACTCCCCGGTGGGGTCCATCATCGAGACGGGCGAGTTGCCGGCGAAGGTGTAGAGGTTTCCGAAGTTCGCCGGGTCGACCACCGGGTCGCGCTGCAGGAACCGCCCCGTCTCCGGGTCGTACATCCGGGCCCTGAAGTAGTACAGGCCCGTCTCGGCGTCGAGGCGACGACCCTGGAAGCCGTACGGGTTCCCGACCAGGCTCGCCGCGACCGGCGCCTTGGCCTCGTCGTACGCCTTGCCGTAGTCGTCGAACACCCGCCGCTCGACCACCTCGCCCGCGGCGTCAGTGATCGCGGCGACGTCATGCCGCGCGGTCTGGTGGACGAAGAAGGTGCCCTCGCCCAGCGGGTGCGCCGCCGTACGCGCGAAGGCGACCACCTCGTCCACGTACGAAGGGTCGTAGACGTACGTGGTGAGGGTTGCGCCGAGCGCGTCCTGCTCCTCGCACACCTGCTCGCCGTCATACACGAAGAGCCGCGCGGTCGAGGCGAGCTGGTCGTCCCTGGACACGTAGACCAGGGGCTCTCCGCCGCTCAGGCCACCGCACAGGCCAAACTGTCCCGCGCCCAATGGCGTCGGGTCGAACACTTCGAGCTGCCACTCCCGAGGCTCCGCCGCGCTCTCGCGCCATACCTTGGCCTGAACCCGCGCACCCAGCAGGCGCACCGTCAGGTGATAGGTGGCGTTGGGCGCCAGCGCCTTGGCGTGGGCGGTGCCCTCGCTCGCCTCGACCTCCAGCGTACCTGCCGCCGCGCCCGTCCCCGCGGCGGGGTCGGCGTACACCCGTCCCACCACCACGCCGCCGCCCGTGCGCACGAGCTGCAGCCCGGCACCCTCCTCGAACAGCACTGCGTACCCCGTCGCGGGCAGCCCCTCGGCCCCCCGGCCCGCGTCTTGCACCCGCACCGAGATCCCCGCCAGGGAACCGCTCGCCACGGCCGCCGGGGTGCTGAAGCTGACGCTGTAGGTCCCGTCCCCTCGCTCGCGCCCCAGGTGCACGAAGTTGCTATCGCTCGCCGTGCCTTGATAGGTCCAGCCGCTGGCGCTCCGCTGCCAGGTGCCCTGGACCTCGCTCGCCGACCACTCGGTCGCCGAGGTCCCGGCGAAGCTGGCCCCGCCTCGCGAGGTGTAGGACACGGTCCGAGCACGCCGCCCCGCGCAGTCGTACTGGTAGCGGGCCAGCGGGACCGCCACCTCGCGCGGATTGGTGAAGGTGAAGGTTCCCGCCGCACCGGCGCACAGGCCGAAGCGCCCTCGCGCATATGGCGCGGGGTCGCGCAGGACGAGCTGCGCCACCGGCTCCGGGTCGTCCTCCGGCCACAGCTTGACCTGGATTCGGCCGTCCACCGCTAGCGCCGCTTGCACCCGGTAGGTGGTGCCCCCCTCGAGGAGGATCGGCGTGGTGGCGTCCCCAGATAACCGCTTGAAGCCCGCCACTGTCAGAGCGCCGAGCGCCGTCGGGTCCGTGTATTCCCGGGCGACCGGGCTGCCCCCGGCGGTCTTGACCACGCTCAGGCCGGTCCCCTGCTGGAACAGCAGCGCGTAGCCGCTGGCTGGCAGGCCGTTCGCCCCCACGGCTGGGTCACTCACGCCGAACGAGAAGCCAAACTGCGCGCCCGCCGGCAGGGACGCGGGCGTGGTGATCGACACTGCGAAGAACCCGCCAACCAACTGCTCGTCGGTATGGAGCCACTCGACGATCGCCTCGGTGCTCTGGTGCGACCAGGTTCCGTTCGCCAGGCCCCAGGGCCCGGCCTCGCCAGAGGGCGTCCAGCGCTCCGCGGGGGTGTCCGCAAAGTCGAGGGGGTAGCCCCCGCCGGTCGAGCGCTCCGCCACGGCCACCAGCCGACTGCGGTAGTCGTAGGTGAACCACCGCCTCCCGTCGCTGCGCAGGTTGCCGGCTGGGCTGTGCGTGAACGGCGTCTCGCCCTGCGACACATACTGGTTGAGGGCGTTGACCTCGTACAGCTCCTCGCTCTGGCCGCCGCCGAGTTCGGTGCTGGCCACCCGCCGGCGGTTGCCCGCGCCGTCCAGCAGGTAGGCCACGGCCTCCGTCGCACGGCGAGGGCTCTCCGCCGCCCCCTGCGGCAGGTCGTGCTGGCTGCCCGCCACCCGGTACAGCGAATCGTAGCTCCACAGATCGGCGCGGCCCTCCTCGACCCGGACCTCTCCGGTCCGCGCGCCCGCGCGGTTGTAGGTGTAGCGCCGCTCGACGAACGCCTCGCCTGTAGGCCCGACGTGGCGCAGCCCGACCACCCGCTGCACGGCGTCGTAGGCAGGGCCATCGGCGCTAGGCCGCAGCACCAGCGCCGTCCCGTTGGCGTGACTGCGCTCCACCGCCCGCAGGCCTGGACCCACGTAGGTCCAGCTCGCCACGCCCTCGACCGCCACCGGCCGATCGAGCAGATCGAACTGCGTCCGCACCTCGCGGCCGCCGGGATAGCTGACGCCTACTCGCTTGCCGTCGGACGTCCACTCGGACGCCACCACCTGCCCGTTCTGCCGCTCCTCGAGGACCCGCGAGAGCGAGTCGTACACCCGCTCCACCACCTGGTGGAGGTCCTGGTCGACGTACCCGTTGTCGTCCCGGCAGCGGGTCAGCCGCCCCAGGCCGTCCCACTCGTACTCCTCGAGGGTGGTCCCGCCCACGCCCACCGCCCTCACGACCTGGGTCCGCACCAGGCGGTTCATGCAATCGTAGGTCCGCGTGGCGACCGTCCCGTTGGCGTCCGTCGTCTCCCGGACCGTCCCGTCGACGTTGTAGACCTGCCGCTCTTCGCTCCCGTCGGCGTAGCGGGTCACGATCAGGCGATCCAGCGCGTCATACACCGCCTCGGTCCGATTCCCGTTGTCGTCGACCGTGGCCACCACCCGCGAGTTCTTGTCGTAGACCGTGGTCAGCGTCACCGCCCCGTCGGCGTTGAACGCGTTGCTCGTGTCCAACGCGGGCGCGTCCACGCTCCCGTGTCCCTGCCCGCCTTCCTGCAGGTAGTGGATCGTCTGCACCTGCCGGCCGACGCCGTCGAACAGGAAGTGGCTCAAATTCCCGTGGCCGTTCTCCCCCGTCCCCGGGTCGACCACCCCCTGCGGGTCGCTGGTCCACACCACGTTCCCCCGCGAGTCGTACCCAAACCGCACCGTCTGCCCGGCGTTGTCGACCACCTTCACCTGGCGGTTCAGCGCGTCGTACGCGATCGACGTGGTGTAGACCTCGGTGGCCCCGTTTTCGACCAGCTCCACCTGCCGGACCACCACCGGGTTCCCGTTGGCGTCGTACGTCGTCAGGCTCCGGTTCCCCAGCGCGTCCCGCGTCTCGACCGTTCTCGACAGCCCGTCGTACTCGAAGAACGTCTGCTCCCCGTCGGGCTCGGTCGCCACCGTCACCCGGTCCAGCCGGTCGTACTCCGCCCGCGACACCACCACCTCGGGCGTGACCCCCGGCCCGAACAGGTGCGCCCGCTCCTCCACCACCCGGTACTTGCTGTCGAGCACCCGCTCCATCCTCGCCAGCACCACGTTCCGCGACTCGTCGTTCCCGGCCGGCGTCGCCCCGCCCGGGAAGCCCAGCCGCTCCACCAGCACCGGGGTCCCCAC
>JAWLGW010000256.1:0-7835 GCA_041690735.1 Planctomycetota bacterium | reverse complement strand
AGGTGGAGCTGGAGGCGGCGCGGTTGCTGGTGCAGCGCGCCGCCCACGTGAAGGACGCCGGCGCCGCGAGGGTGACCCGCGAGGCGGCGATCGCCAAGTGGAACGCCTGGTGGGCCGAGGAGGGCACCGACCTCGTCCGCCGCTCGATCAAGGAGTCGGCGCCCGGCCTCGAGGGGGCCCGGGTCAGCGAGGAGGAGGCGGCGCGGGCGGCCAAGCTGTGGGACGAGGCGACCCGGCTGCTGGCCGCCGCCGACCGAGGGCTCGACAAGCCGCAGGCCCCCGCCAAGCCCGAGGAGGCGCGCCAGCGCAAGATGCGCCTGGAGCGGGCGGAGGACCTGCTGCGCCAGGCCCTGCAGCTCGACCCCTCGCTGGCCACGGCCCGCATGACGCGGGCGGTCCTCCTGTACGAGGACCTGGGGCGCCACCTCGAGGCGCGCCAGGAGCTCGACCGGCTGATCGAGCGGGCCAAGCACGACACCGGGGATCCGGCCTCGGCGCGCAAGTTCGCCAGCTATCACCTGGGGCGGATCGCGCTGCGCGAGGAGAGCTGGGAGCGGGCGGCCCTGCGCTTCGCCCAGGCGCTCCAGTACGACGCCGGCTTCGTGGACGCGATCGTGGGCCAGGGCGACGCCTACCTGGGCCAGGCGCTCAGCAAGGAGCTGGCCCAGTCGAAGGCCCCCCGCGACGCCGCCCTCGACTCGGCTCGCCGAGCCTTCGACAACGCGCTGGCCGCCCTCGCCCGCCAGCAGGCGGAGCTGGTGGAGACGGTCGCGGAGCTGCAGCGCTCCCCCAACAAGTCGCTGCAGGAGGCGAAGGTGATCCAGTCCGCCCGCCAGAGCCAGCGGCAGCTGGCCGCCCGCCAGGCCGAGGTCCACTTCCGCCTGGGGCGCCTGCACGCCGCTCAGGCGCGGGACGCCGACGCCTTGCGCAGCTATCGGGAGGCGACCAAGCTCGACCCCGACAACCCCGACTACAAGGAGGCGGTGCGCTTGTGGGAGGAGCTGACGCAGTAATGCGCAGGCGAGCCTCGAGCGCGGCGCTGCTGGCGGCCTCGCTGCTGCTCGTCACCGGCTGCGCCAGCGAGCAGATCGTCAAGCCGACGCTGGACCGGCGCCGCTGGCTGGGCGACTGGGACAAGGCGGTGCGGGAGGTCGGAGCGCGACGCCCGCCCGAGCCGCTGACCCTCCTCCACCGGGGTGACCAGCTGGAGATCTACCTCCTGGGCCTCCGGCCGCAGGAGCGGCTGCCGGCGCCGACGGACGCGCGCGGTGAGGTCCTGGTGGTCGTCGAAGGCGGCGGGAACGTCGCCGTGGCGGGCAAGCCCCAGCCGGTCCAGTACGGGGACGTGCTGGTGCTCCCCGCCGGGACGCGCGGCCTCGCTCGCGGCAGCCCCGAGCTCCCGCTGCTGGCCTTGCTGGTCAGGGCGCGCGCCGCGCCGGCACCCGACGCCCCGGCCCTCGAGCCGCGCTTGCTGACCTTCGACCAGGTCTTCCCGCGCAGCGACGACGCCAGCCCCGAGCGCGTGATCCGGCACACGCTCGGCGTGCTGCCGGGCCAACTGAGCCTGCACTCGATCACGGTCAAGGGAGGCTCGCTGCCCCGGCACGTTCATTACGCCCACGACGAGTTCGTGATGATGATCGACGGCTTCGGCACCTTCGGGTGGGGGGACGACAACGGGCCGTATCAGAGCACCCGCGGCTTCGTGAGCGCGCCCTTCGACGCCAAGGGCATGGCCTACATCCCGACCCGTGTCCCTCACAGCTACGAGGACGAGGCGAACCCCACCCGCGCCCTCACCTTCTTCGGCCCCGACTTCGAGGAGGGTGAGCGCGACTTCTACCTCGTCCCCGACTCCGATAAGGCGAAGCAGGGCGACCAGGTGAACTTGGCCCCGAAGCCGGCGCAGGGCGTCGAGCGCGCCGAGGGGAGCCGGCCCCTCACCCCCGCTCGGCGGGTGAAGTTCGTGGAGGGGAGCGGCCCCGAGCGCGACGAGTAGCGCTACGGAAGCTGAGCTTCTTCCAGCTCCGTCTCGTCCGTCGACCCGAAGTCGAGGTCGGGGGCCGCGTCGTCGCCGTACTGCGGCTCCTGTCCGTCCAGCACCCAGCTCATCAGGACCAGCTCGGCCGGGGTGCGCTGACCGATCGTCGCCCTGAGCCGCTCCGCCTCCGCCTTGAGCGCCGCCAGCTCCTCGGGCTTCACCTCGGCGGTGGCGGGCGGCGACTCGTCGCAGGCCTTGATCGCCAGCGACAGCCCGTCGAGGGCCTGCTTCTTGAAGCCGCTCTGGGCGAACGAGCGGGCCGCCAGCAGGCTCGCCTCGGCGGGGCCCTTGTCGAACACGCGCCAGCAGTGGGCCACCTTGCCGGCGGGGTAGGCGTCGCGCAGGGTCTTGTCGCCGAACAGGTACAGCGAGCGCAGGTAGAGCGGGTCGCGCGAGTAGGCGCGCAGCACGTTCTCCAGGGCCAGCTGGGCCTTCACGAACAGGCTCCAGATGTTGTGCACGCGCCGGGGGAAGTCCTCGTGCACCTCGTCGAGCAGGCTCTCGTACTCGGCCATCTCGTTGGCGCGCTTGTACTCCTCGGCGAAGGTCGAGACCTTGTACTGCTCCTCGCGGAGGATCGAGAGGTCGTGGAAGATCTCGCTGATGTAGCGGTCGAACTTGTGCGTGCGCCCCTTGCTGCGGAACAGGGCGTGCGAGATCTCCTTGGTGCGGAACAGCGAGCCGTTGCGCAGCTCCGCCAGGCGCGTGAAGTCGAGCAGCTTGCTCACCTCCTCGGCCTCGAGGCGCAGCTGATGCCGGTCCACGGCCTGCATCTCCGCGTGCATCATCACGCGGGCCTCGTAGGTGTGGAACACGTAGTGGTACTGCCGCTGCGCCTCGAAGAAGGCCTCGATCAGGTCCCACAGGGTCGCGCCCAGGATCGGCCGCCGCTTCACCGGCCCTCCCGGACCGCGGCGAGGCGCTGCCGCAGCTCCGCCGGCGCCTTCTCCAGGAGCGGCTCGAGGCGGCCGGCCAGCTCGGCCACCCGCTCGGGCTCGCGGCCGCGCACGCCCTGCAGGGCGTCCAGCGCCAGGGTCGCGATCCGCGCCGCGGCCTCGGCGTCGGGCGCCTCCTGGGAGCTCACGTGGCGCAGGCACCCCCACAGCTGCTCGAAGGCCGCCGCCGGCCTGGGCGGGTCGAGCCCCAGCAGGGCGCGCCCCTTGCCCAGGAACAGGGGCAGGGTGGCGTCGTCGATGGCGTCGGTGGTGTGCAGCTTGAGGCCCGACTGGGCGGCCTCGTAATCGCGCAGCGCCGACACGGCGTCGCCGCTGCCCAGGTAGCAGTCCGCCCGGCGCCACACCAGCCGGTGGTAGCGGAGGCGGGCCTCGTCGTCGAGGCTCCCCAGCGCGTCGGGGGCCGGCAGCAACAGGAGGAAGCCCAGGGCGGCCTGCCGCGCGGCCCGCTCCTCGTAGCTCTTGAGGAGGGTGTCGACCACCAGCTCGAGCCCTGCGAAGCCCGCCCCGCCGCGGGCCAGCTCCTCGAGCCGCTGCTGGCTCTTGCGCCGCAGCGCCGCGTCCTGCTCGGCGGTCGAGAACAGGAACGGCACCAGCCGCGCCACCGCCTGCGGCGCCAGGCTGGGGTCGTCGAGGCCCTGCCGGCCGATCGCGTCCAGCACGGCCTTGCGCACGTGCGCCTCGGGCTCCTGATCCAGGCGGCGCACCAGGGCAGGGAACACGTCGGCGTGACGGAGCAACCCCAGCGCCGTGACGGCGGAGTTGCGCACGTTCGGGTCGGCGGGGTAGCCGGCGAGGCTGACGAGCAGCGCCACCGCGCGCGAGCCCGGGCCGGGGTCGGTCGCGGCGTCTGGGTAGGGCAGCTTGCCCAGCGCCTCCGCCGTGCGGGCCAGGTGGTCGTTCGCCGCCGGGCCGGCGGTCCCGTTGAGGTTCATGAGGGCGCTGGCGAAGCGGACCAGGACGTCCGAGACCGGCACGTCCGGCGCGCCCGAGCCGTCCTCGGCCGCCTCGACCGGGGGGTTCTGGCGGATCTCGCCCAGGGCCACCACGACCGCCTCCACCAGCTCGGCGTCCTCGTGGTCGAGCTGACGCAGCAGCGGCTCGATCGCGCGCGCGTCGCCCAGCGAGCCCAGGGCGGTGGCCGCCGCGGCGCGCATCCGCGGCGCGTTGTGGGCCAGGTAGCCCAGCAGATCGGGCAGCACGAGCGGGTCGCGGCTGCGCCCCAGCGCCAGCAGGACGTGGGCCCGCAGCTCGTTGTAGTCGGACGAGGCGCCCTGCTTGAGCCGGTCGCGCAGGGCGGCCACGGCCGCCTCCCGCGCCGGATGCGGCGGGTCGTCCACCCGCGCCAGGCGGCCGAGCTCGTGGATCGCCCGCTTGGTGACGGCGGGCACCGTCTCGTCGGACAGGCCTCGCTTGAGCTCGGCCAGCAACAGGTCGGGTTGGTCGTGGCGCGCCGCCAGCAGGCGCGCGTACAGGTCCTCGGCGGTGCCCTCGATGCGCCGGAGGAGCTTGGCCCGCTCCTGCGCCACCTCGCGCCGCCACTCGGTCAGCGACAGCCCCTCCACTCGCGCCCACCAGGCGCGCCACTCCGAGGGGCTGGCGTAGCGCTGCGAGGTCAGCCGCTCGAGGGTCTCGCGCACGCGCTGCTCGAGGTCGCGGTTCAGGCGCCCCGCCAGGACCTCGATCAGGACCCGGCAGGCGCGCTGCGGGTTGCGCAGCCGCTCCAGGACCTCGATCAGCGCGCGCGCCTGCTTGCCGCCCGCCGTCTCGGCGAGCGCCCACCGGAGGCGCGCCAGGGACTGGGCGATGTAGTCGTAGGTTTCGTCGCTGTCGAGGGTGGCGAAGGTGGCGACCGCCTGGCTCTGGACCTCGGGCACCGGGTCGTCGAGGGCCTCCTGGACCAGGGAGCAGGCGGCGAGCCGGCGGGAGCGCTCGGAGAACTTGAGCGCCCGCAGGATGCACAGGCGGGCCTCCTTCTTGGCGGTCCCGCTGCGGTTGGTCAGGACGGCGCGCAGGCGCGCGTCGTGGGTGCCGCTCTTGAACAGCTCGAAGGCCGCCTGGTCGCCGGCGTCGCCGCCCTCCACCTCCAGGCGGTGGAACAGCTCCTCGGTCGCGCCCGGCTGCCCGGCGGCCGGCAGGGCGAAAGGCGCGAGCAGCAGGAACGCCACCAGCAGCATCACGCGATGAGAGGAGGTACTGAAGAGGTGCATTCGAGCGAAGGAACCCACGAAGCCGCTTGGGCTTGCGTTGCGGCCAGCTTAGCCCAGGGACGTAGCGTTCGCAATGCGCGGCCCCGGGTGCGCTTGACACAACTCGTGCAGGCGGCTCGAATTAGGCGAAGGCTATCCCCTGCCGGCGGTCCTTACGCGTGCTCGGCGCGCTTCCTGGCACGGGAACGGGCACGGGGACGTGGGAGGGGCATGAAGGCCGAGGCAGCGCCGTGGTGGGGAATCCTGGTGGTGGCGCCGGTGCTGACCGCCGCCTGGGCGTGGAACGCCTTCACCTTCTACACGTTCAGCGACGACATCCGCCGGCAGTTCAACCGGCCCCAGCTCAAGGAGGGCGAGAGCCGCTTCGGGCGGGTGACCAGCCTCCTCGAGGTGCACGACCTCGAGCCGAACCAGCTGGTGCGCTTCGCGATCCCGCGCAGCGGCGGTGAGTCCACCGCGCGGGTGATCGCGCTGGAGGGGCAGCGGGTGCGCCTCGAGGCCGGCGAGGTGCTCGTCGACGGGGAGCCCTTCCCCGACGAGTACGCGCGCAGCCGCAACGGCGAGACGATCCCCGAGATGGTGGTGCCCGCGGGCTGCGTGTACGTGCTCAACGACCAGCGCGGCGGCGCCAACCAGTTCTACGACAGCCGCACCCTGGGGCCGATCCCGTTCCGCGCGGTGTCGCGCCGGTTCGCGCCCAAGGAGCTGCAGCGCCGATGATCAGCGACGCCCTCACCAGCCGCGAGGGGCAGCTCTACACGGGCGGCGCGGCCGCGGCGTTCCTGCTCGCCCTGGCGCTGTTGGTGTCGGGGGTCGAGGACTACCAGCGTCAGTGGGCGTACCGCGAGGCGGTGGAGGCGGCGGCGCAGGGCCGGGCGGAGGCGGGCCAGCTGCTGCGCTCCCTTCGTCAGGAGCTGCCCTCGGACCCGACGCCCCGCGTGCTGCTCGGCGCCTACGAGTATCGCCGGGCGCGCGACCTCGAGTCCCTCGATACGGCGCGGCTCCTGTTCGAGGAGGCCTTGGAGCGGGACCGCTCCCGCACCTCGGCGATCGTGGGGCTCCTCGCCACGCGGCTGCGCATGGCCGCCCTCAAGGAGCCCGAGGCGCGGACACGCGAGGCCGAGGAGGTGGCTCGGCTGTCGGACGACCTGGCGCGGGAGGCATACGAGCCGCGCCATCCGGACCTGCTGACCGTGCAGGCGGCGGCGCGCTTGCTGGCGGGCCGGACGGCCGAGGCGCTCGCGTCGCTCCAGGACGTGGGCGCGGACGGGCTGCTCCCCTCGCGGGACGGCGCCGGGGCGCGCCAGCACGCCCTGGCGGCGGCGCGGATCCTCATGCGCCAGCCAGGCGCGATCGAGCCGGCGACGCTGGCCTGGGTGCTGCGCAACGGGCCCCGGCAGGACGACGCGGCGGCGGACGGACGGGGGGACCCCGACGGCGAGCCGGGCCGGCTGGTGCCCCTCGCCTACCGCCTCGAGCTCGCCGATCCGCGGGTGGAGCCCGCCACGCCCGAGGCGCTGGCGCAGCGAGCCGAGCGGGCGGCGGCCCTCCTGCCGCGGAACCTCGTCCAGCTGGGACCGGACCCCGCGACCGTCCCGCGGGCGGCCGCGCCGGCGATCGCCAACGCGCTCGGCATCGCCTGGTATCGGGCGCAGCGGTATGCCGAGGCCAGCGCCGCCTTCGAACAGGCGAGCAGCCTGTCGCGCGGCGCAGAGCTGCTGTATCTGCTCAACCTCGGCCAGGCCGCCTACCGCGCCGGGCTGGCGGCGCCCGAGGGGAGCCCCGAGCGCGACGAGCAGCTGACCAAGGCGGTGAAGTCCTACGTCCGCCTGTGCGAGCGCCTCGCGCGCCAGGAGGGGCGCGAGGGGACGCTGGCGCTGGCGCTCACCAACGCGGCCGCGATCGCGCTGCGCTCCGGCAACGCCCGGGGCGCCCGCGACCTGTACCGCCGCTTCATGGACCACCGGCCGGGCGAGGCGATCCGCGCCCGCGACATGGGCGCCCTCGAGGAGCACGCCGGCGCCAAGCGGGCGGCGGCCGAGCTGTACCGCAAGGCGATCGAGCTGCGTCACCCCGACACCGACCGCCTCCAGCAGCGCCTGCGGCAGATCGAGCGGTGACCCGGTGAGGTGCTTCAACTGCGACAGCGAGGTCAACCCGACGCTGGTCTACTGCAGCAGCTGCGGCGTGCCGCTGGAGACCGACCTCGAGGACATCCGCGCCGACGAGGAGCGCCGGGTCCGCGAGACCCGCGAGATCGCGGGCCGCAAGAAGGCCAAGGAGCTGTTCGTCCTCGGCCTGTTCTGGCTGGCCACGGTCATCGCCGCCCGGGTGGTGCTCCTCGAGCAGCAGCACCACGACGACTTCGTCGGCTTCCGGATCCCGACCCGCGTGATCGAGGAGGCCGGGGTCGACCCGCCGGTGACGGTGGAGGTGGACCCGCTGACGATCCCGCTGCCTGAGTAGAGGAACACGGAATATCAACAGCAAACAGAAAATATCAATAGAAACGGTCGCATGGTCCTGTTGTTGTTGATATTTCTTGTTCGCTGTTGATATTCCGTGTTCCTCTCTGGTGGGGGTCGTGGCGATCACTCCTCCCCCACCTCCCAGGTCGTCCGCCCCCCCCCC
>JAWLGW010000255.1:0-7846 GCA_041690735.1 Planctomycetota bacterium | reverse complement strand
GTGGACGATCAGCAGGGGGTAGCGGCGCGTCTTGCGGAACCGGGCCGGCAGGTAGACCTCCAGCTCCTTGCGGCCGCCCAGGGCCCGGCTGTGGAGCGCGATCGTCTCCAGGCGCCCCTCCCGGCAGTCGGGGTCGGGGAGGGTCCACTCGGGGCGCTCGTACCCCTCGGTGGTGCACACCGAGTTGGCGCCGAAGGGGTCGCGGGCCTCCAGCGGGTTGAGCGGATCGCGGACCAGCACCGCGTGGTCGCCGTAGTCGACCAGCAGCTTGTACTCGATCCGCGAGGCCCGCCGCAGCTCCACGGTCAGGTGCCACAGGTCGGTCCCCTCGACCCGGTTGAACTCCTGCGAGGTGGGCAGCCCGAAGATCCAGTGCTGCCAGCGGACCGACTTGGCCTCGCCCCGGAACACGAACGTCGCCCGCGAGCCGTCGGAGATCGGGAACGGCTGGTGCGCGTCGATGAAGGCGCCGATCGCCTCGGGCGTCGGGGGCCCGTCCGCCAGGAGGTCGCGCAGGGCGGGCGGCATCAGGCGCGACTTCACCGGGCCACCATCCCGATCAGCTTGCCCTTGGCGGTCAGCCGGCGCGTGGGCCCGATCGGCGTCCACCGCCGCCCGTCCCAGCGGATCCCGCACCCCGCGTCGAGGGCCACGCAGGTGGCCGGGGCGAACCGACCCGCCAGGTTGCCCACCCGGGTGGCGTCGTCGAGGTGCAAGCGCGAGGAGGCGTGCGGCAGGGCCACCACCTGGGGCGCCAGGCCCAGCCCGTCGTCGTACACCTCGGGGTCACCCCGCCCCTGCGGGGGCGAGTCGTGGAACAGGATCACCCGCTCGGTGAGCACCATGGCCCCCGCCGACCAGGCGACCAGCGGCAGCGGCTCGAGCAGGGGGCCCAGGTCGAACAGGGTGAGCTGATCGATCAACGTCCCCACGTGGCCGCCGGCGATCAGCACCCCCCGGCACCCCTCCAGCTCCTCGGCCAGCTGCGCGCGGACCTCGGCCACACTGGAGCGCTCGGTCGGGCTCCACAGGTCGAGGAAGGCGGCGTGAATGCCGCGGATCTGGCTGAGGTAATGGTCGTCGAGGTGAGCGACCGCCTGCAGGGCGTGGGCCCGCTCCGCCGGGAGCAGCTCCATGCGCGGGACCTTGATGCGGTGGAGCGTGCGCACCGCCTCCAGCCCCGGCCCCAGCCGACGCCGGTAGAGCGTCTGAGCCACGCGCAGCCGGTCGTTGCGGTCGACCAGCGCCTTGGCCAGGTGCGGGTCGCGCCGCAGGACCCGCTCCAGGCGGTGGAACAGGCGCAGGTTGACGGTCTTGCGGGCGACGTGCTGGTCGAGGATCTCGAGCTCGTCCTCGCGCTCCTCCCACCCGCCCGTGATCACCGCCAGCGGCCCCTCGATCCCGTCCTGGTCGAGGGCGTCCTTGACGAACGGCGTATGGCGCTGCGGTCCCAGGAGGGTGACGGAGGTCATGTCAGCCGGCGTACAGCTGCACGTCGACGCCGAAGCGGTCGGCGATCGACAGGCAGGCGTCGAGGTCGGGGTGGCGGACGATCGCGTAGCCGTCCGACACCAGGGTCTGCTTCCAGTCGCGCCGCGGGGCGCCCACGGGGAGGAGGTCGAGGGCGGCCACGTGCTGGCCGAAACGGGACAGGAACGGCCCCAGGCCGGTCACCCTCTGGATCCGGCCCTCGCCCTGGGCGCGCTTGAAGATGATCGCCACGTTGTGGCGGCGGTGGAGCGGCTCGCTCAGCCGGCCGTAGCACACCGCCTCGGCCCAGCCCCGGTAGAGGTCGGCGTCGTTGGAGAAGTTCATCTGGTCGATCAGGCGGGCGCCGCCCACCCGGGCGCCGATCTCGCCGAACACGACCTCGCCGTCCTCCTTGAGGTACCACTCCATGTGGGTGAAGCCCGACTCGAACCCCAGGGCCTCGAGGACCTGCAGCCCCATGCGCCGCCCGCCGGAGAGGTCGGCCGCGTCGGGGTCGCGCAGCGCCACCACCTGCGGGCTGATCCACTGCACGGTGCGGGCGATCAGCGGGCGGGGGCGGTACCAGGCGATGTTGTAGAACAGCGGCCGCCCGCCGGCGCAGATGGCGTCGAAGGTGAACTCGCGCCCCTCGACGAACTCCTCCACGCTGACCTCGGGGACGTGCCGGGTGCGCGCCAGCACCCGCTCGAGGTCGTCGCCGTCGTTGACGCGGTGGGTGTCGGCCGAGCCCGCCCCGGCGATCGGCTTGATCATGAGGGGGTAGCCCAGGCGCTCGGCGGCGGCCCGCACGCTCGCCTCGTCGCGGGCCCGGAAGTGTCGCGGCGTGCGGATCCCCGCCGCGTCCAGCTTCTCCTTCATGAGCTCCTTGTCGCGGAAGGGGAGCGCCTGCTCCACCGTGAGGCCGGGCACGCCCAGGGCCTCGCGCAGGCGGGCGGCCAGGATCACCAGCGGCTCCCACAGGGTCTCCACCCGGTCGAACCGGACGCCCGCGGCGCGGACCTCGCGCACCACCTCCTCGAACACCCCGTCCTCGTCCATGATCGAGGGGACGCGGATGTAGTTCGACAGG
The DNA here is from genome assembly GCA_041690735.1 of Planctomycetota bacterium. GTDB lineage: Bacteria > Planctomycetota > J058 > J058 > J058 > JAWLGW01. The sequence continues at coordinate 5,286 of JAWLGW010000255.1, read as the reverse complement.
GCCCGCCGACAGCGCTCGGGGAGGGCCTCCTTGGGGTGGTCGCCCACGCCCACCACCGTGGCGCCGACCTCCGCCAGCCCCTCGGTGAAGAAGGGCATCTCGGCGGGGAAGTGCGGGCTGAGGAACAACACTCTCGCCATGGCTACCCCAGCTCCACCCGGACGCGCTTCACGATCCGCGCCAGGGCCTCCTCGACCACCTCGGTGTCGGGGTGGCGCACGATCGCGTACCCCTCGCCCTCGTAGCCGCTGCCGCGGGGCTGCCCCGGCCGCGGCAGCTGCACCTCGACCACCAGGTCGCCCACCTCGGCCTGCGCCTGCTCGAGCCCCCGCACCGCGACGACCCGGTCGCCGCGCCCCTGCCCGCGCAGGAAGGCCGCGCCGGCGGCGTAGCGCCGGGCGGGGGGGTCGAACTGCTCCAGCGCCACCAGCCGGGCCCAGGCCTTGTAGAGGTTGGCGTCGTAGGCGTAGCTCATGAGGGTCGTGATCTGCGCGCCGGGCGGCCGGGCGGCCACCTCGGACACGGCGACGCTGCCGTCCCGGCGGCGGAACCACTCCATGTGGCTGAGGCCGGTCTCCATGCCGAGGGCGGCCAGGGCCTGCCGGCCGGCCTCGCGGATCGGCGCGTACTCCGGGCCGCTGACGTCGCGGGGCAGGAGCACGCACCACTGGATCCAGTCGTTCTGGAGCACCTCCAGGGGCGTGGGCCGGTAGTGCGACACGCTGGCCCACAGGAGCTCGCCGCCCAGGCACACCGAGTCGAAGGAGTGCTCCTCCCCCACCCCGAACCCCTCCAGGAGCTGGGGGCGGGGGGCGGTGGGCGGGAAGGCCGCCAGGGCCTCCCCCACCTGCTCGGGCCGGTCCAGCCGGAAGGTGTTCTTGGCGCCGGCGCCCGCCTGGGGCTTGAGGACCACCGGCAGCCCCACCTCGTCGAGGAAGGCCCGCACCTCGGCGGCGCTGGTGGTCAGCCGGTGGCGGGCGCAGGGCACCCCCGCCCGGCGCAGCACGTCCTTCATGCGCGCCTTGTCGCGGAAGTTCAGCGCCGCCTCGACCCCCAGACCCGGCAGGCCCAGGTGCTCGCGGGCCTGAGCCAGCGGGACCTGCAGCTGCTCGAGCACCCCGATCAGCCGCTCCACCGACCCCATTTGGCGGGCCAGCCCCTCGGCCCCCCGCACCAGCTCCGCGGCGTCCAGGGGGTTCTTCACCCGCCAGTGCCCCGCCACCCGGCGCGCCAGGTCCGGGCCCAGCCGCTCCAGGGGCTCCCCGCTGATCACCCCCACCCGCACCCCGGGCAGGGAGAGGGCGGCCCGCAAGAAGCGGTGGGAGGTCTCGAACACGTAGGGGAGGACGAAGGCGACGTTGCGCATGGTCCGGCCGGGGTTTGCGGCGGCACACGCTAGCGGTTGAGGGGCCCCGGGGGAAGAGTCGCAGGGGGTTTGGAGGCGCCCCCGGGAGAGGCTGCTGACGCCCTCGAGGGCTCCTCCCTGAGCGGCCACTCGGTCCCGCAGAGTCGTACAGCCGCGGAGAGCTGCTCCTGGCACTTGCCGCAGAACGCTCCCCCCCGTTCAATGAGGCGCCCGCTGGCCCCCCTGCCGCTGCGGGCGAGAGAGCTCCCCATGCACGTGATCTTCGTCGAGCCCGCCTTCCCCAGTAACCAGCGCGACTTCCCCCGGGCCCTCAAGCAGGCCGGGGCGGCGGTGAGCGCGGTCGGCGAGCGCCCCTACGAGTACCTCGACCCCGAGCTCAAGAGCTGGCTGACCTGGTACGAGCAGGTCCCCTCGGTGTGCGACCTCGAGAGCATGACCCGCGCCGTGCGCCGGCTGCAGGCCCGCGGCTGGATCGATCGCCTGGAGGCCACGGTCGAGGCGCACATGCTGACCACGGCCCAGGTCCGTGAGCTGTGCGGGATCCCCGGGATCAGCGTCGACACCACCATGAAGTGCCGCGACAAGCCGCTCATGAAGGAGGTCCTCCGCCAGGCCGGGATCCCCTGCGCCCGCTCGACCGGCGCCACCACCCCCGACGAGGTGCGGGCCTTCGCCCGGGACGTCGGCTACCCGATCATCGTCAAGCCGCGCGACGGCGCCGGCGCCGCCGGCACCTACCGGATCGACGACGACGCCTCCTTCGAGCGCGCCATGCAGGAGTCGGGCCTGGCCCACCGCTCCTTCCCGGTCGCGGTGGAGGAGTTCCTCGAGGGGCACGAGGGCTTCTTCGACACGATCACCGTGCGGGGGCAGGTGGTGCACGAGTTCATCTCGCACTACTACCCCAACGTTCTGCACGCCATGCGCACCCGCTGGATCTCGCCTCAGTTCGTGGCCACCAACCGGATCGACGCCGAGGGCTACGCGGAGGTGCGCAAGCTGGGGCGGCGGGTGATCGAGGCCCTGGAGATCGGCACCGCGCCCACCCACATGGAGTGGTTCATCACCAAGAAGGGCCTCATGTTCTCGGAGATCGCCTGCCGCCCGCCGGGCGTGGGCGCCTGGGACCTGTACTGCGCCGGCAACGACATGGACCTGTACCTGGAGTGGGCCCTGGCGATCTGCGGCAAGCCGCCCGCCCAGCGGCCGTCCCGCCGCTTCGCAGCGGGCGTGGTCGCCCTCCGACCCGACCGGGACGGCACGATCGTCGGCTGCGAGGGCAAGGACAGCCTGTTTCGCGACCTCAACGACTTCATCGTCGACGCGCACTTCCCCCCGCCCGGCACGCGCACCTCACCTGTCGAGGCGGGCTACAAGGCGAACGCCTGGGTCCAGATGCGCCACCCCGACTACGACGACCTGCGCGAGATGCTCAGCCGGGTGGGCGAGCGCCTGCAGCTGCGGGCGCGTTAGAGGGTCAGGTACGCAGCGCGGCCGGAGGCAGTGCCTCCGGCCGCTCGCGTTCGGGCTCTCGCCTCGCTACCGCAGGGGGATCCGCACGCCGGCGGTCACCGTGGGCCGGGTCCGGCCGTCGAGGTCACGGCCGAGCTGGGCGCCGACGGTGAAGTACTCGTTGAGGTCCGCCTCCAGCGCCGCCCGGAAGCGGGTCTGATCGACGGCCAGGTTCGGGTTGAGCGAGTTGCGGACCCGCACCAGACTCAGGCTGGGGCGAAGCCGGATCCCGTCGGCGCCGACCAGGAACGAGGCCTCGGCGGTGTAGGTGGTCCGGCGCAGGACGTTCTTGCCGGCCTTGATCCCCCCGCCCCCCTCACGCTCGTCCTCCACGCTGAAGCTCGCGCTCCAGGGGTTGGTGCCGTGGGCGCCGGGCTCGATCATGGTGACTCGCACCCGGTTCGACATGCCGACGCTCCGCCCCAATCCGGCCGGGGCACTGTCGCGATCCAGGGCGACCGAGACCTCCGAGTCGACGTGCACCACGACGTGCATCTCGGAGTACTCACCCAGCCGCAGCTCGAACTCATCACCCCAGTTGAGGCGGGTCGCGCCGGCGCGGTTCACCTTCGCCCGCTCGATCCCCAGGCGCATGCGCCACCGCACGCCGATCCAGGAGGCGAGGTCGTCCGCCTCCAAGGCCAGGGGGGAGGGTTCGAGGATCGCGCGGTACCGCTTCACGCGCCCGTCGACGGGCTGCTCCTCGAAGTTCTTGATCTGGAAGCGGACGATGGTGTCGCCGGCCTCCTCGCCGAAGCGGTAGCCGGCGCTGATCAGCTCGTCGCGGATCCGCTCGTCCTCGATCTTGCGCTCGTCGAGCTTGACGTCGACCAGGACCCGCCCGGCGATCACGTCATTGAAGCGGATCCGGTGCGCCCGGGCGGCGTCCTCGGTCAGCGGCACGTCCACCGCGGCGTCGATCGCCCGGCTGGTGAACCGCACGGCCAGGCCGGACTGAAGGGCGCCGCTGCGGGGGGTGAGCCAGGTGCCGGCCTGCAGCTCGGACTCCTCGGTCAGGCTCCACAGGTAGTCGCCAATGGCGAGCCCGATGTCGGTCAGGCGCTCCTTGGTGCTCGGCGCCGCGTCCGGGTCGGCCGGCGTCGCCGGCAGGGGCAGGCCGGCGTCGGGATCGACCGGCTGCGCCAGGGCGGGGGTGGCGAAGGCCAGGACGGCGACGCAGGCGGCGGACAGGAGGGTGCGGGTCATGATTGGGTTCCTTCCTCGGGAGGTGTGGGACGGCCCCTGCGCAGACCGGGTGCCAACGCGCAACTGCCGGCGAGAGGCCGGTAGAGCACGCCGCGGCCTGGCGACCCTCCGATCCATCCCGCTGCGGGAGCACGTCTTACGCCGTCTGGGGCTTCCCCCGGCGGTGCTGCCCAGGGCTGGCAACGCCGTTTCCGCTATCCGGTCAGGAGGGGTTCGGGCTCCTGGCACGTTCCAACGCGGCGTCCGTACACGGCGCGGCCGGAGGCGAGGGGCCTCCGGCCGGTCGATGGAGCGGAGCGGTGGGCGGCTACAGCTTGACGAGCAGGCCGAACGCGCCTTGGAACACCATCACGCTGACACCGCCTACGCCCGCCACCGCCGACCAGTACGCCGCGGGGGCGACGCGGTCGTTGAGCGCGTCGGTTCCGCGGAGCGCCGTCGCGATGGTCGCCACCCACAGGACGCTCCCCCAGCGGCCGTGGGCCTCGGCCTGCTCGAGCACCCGCAGGCCGAGCGACCGAGGGACGCCGGTCTCGTAGTAGAGGTGCTCGAGGCCCGGGAGCGCGAACGCGAGGATGGGGACGATCACCAGGGGCGCGGCGATCGCGACCCGCAGCGTCCTTACCCGTGAGGCCGCGGGGTCGACGGCGTCAGCGGCGAACCACCGCCTGACACCGGGCGAGAGGAGCAGCGCGGCGCACAGGGCCAGCAGGACCGGGAGCAGCAGGACGCGCGCTCCTAAGGCGAACGCCACCGCGCTGAGGGCGAGGAGCGCGGCGCTGCTCGTGCGCGCCCAGGGACGCAGCCGGGTCAGCCCGATCCCGACCGTCAGGAGCGCCGCGCCGGCCGTGGTCGCGGCCAGCACCGTCGGGAGCCCGGGCCACAACGCCTCCGCCTTGAGGGCCAAGCCGGCCGGCTCCAGCACCCACCCGCCGTCCCACACCGGGACCGGGAACAAGGTGCCCGTCGGGATCGCGATGAACGCCGCCACCGTCGCCACCCCCAGCAGGAGGACCGCGCCGGTCGTCGCGGCGGCCTGACCGACGACCACCGGGAGGGCCAGGGTGAGGGCGTCCGACAGGGCGGGCGCGCCGCCGGTCCGGTGGCCGGTGGGGCGGGCGAGGGCGCCGCGCGCCACCGCATCCGCCGTCGCTGTTGCCGAGCGCACCGATCGGATCACTGGGACCCCTCCCCTGGCTCTG
>JAWLGW010000254.1:0-7857 GCA_041690735.1 Planctomycetota bacterium | reverse complement strand
CCGGGCCCTCGACGAGCCAGGAGTGGCGCGGGCCGTGGTGGTCCACGAGGACATTACCGCCCGCCGCGAGGCGCAGGCCCGCGCGGCGGAGGAGGCCGACCGGCTGCAGCGTGACGTGGAGGCGGAGCGCGCCGCACAGCAGGAGCTGGCGGCGGTCTTGCGCTCCTCCCCCGCCGCGATCGTGGCCGTCGATCGGCAGGGGCGGGTCGTCCGCTGGAACCCCGCGGCGGAGCAGCTGTTCGGCTGGCGGGAGGAGGAGGTCCTGGGCCAGACCCTGCCGGTGGTGCCCGACGAGCGGCGTGAAGAGTTCGCGCGTGAGGTCGCCTGCGCCCTGCAGGGCCACTCCGGCAGGAGCCTCGAGACCGAGCGGCTGCGCCGCGACGGGACCCGCGTACGCGTCACCGTGTCGACCGCGCCCCTGCGCCGCGACGGCGAGATCGAGGGCGTCCTGGCGGTGGTGGAGGACGTGAGCGAGCGGTACGCGGCCGTCGCGGCCCTGCGCACCAGCGAGGAGCGCTTCCGCACCGCCCTGCAGGGCGCCCCCATCGGCATGGCGCTGGTGGGCCTCGACGGCCGCTTCCTGGAGGTGAACCGGGCCCTGTGCCGGATCACGGGCTATCCTCCCCAGGAGCTGCAGCGCCTCACCTTCCAGCAGATCACCCACCCCGACGACCTGGCGGCGGACCTGGCGCTGGTCGAGGAGCTGCTGGCGGGCGAGCGCAGCTCCTATCAGCTCGACAAGCGCTACTTCCACAAGGACGGCAGTGCCATCTGGGTCGAGCTGACCGGGTCCGTCGTCCGGGACGCGGAGGGGCGACCGCTCCACTTCATCGCCCAGGTCCAGGACGTCACCGAGCGCCGCCGCGCCGATGAGGCCCTCAGGGAGGCGCGGCGGCGCCTGGAGCTCGCCCTGTCGGCGGGCAGCATCGGGACCTTCGAGTACGACTGCCAGCGGGACCGGCTGGTGGTCGACGCGCGGCTGGCCCCTTCCCTGCAAATGGACGAACGAGAGCGCTCCTCGGGGGTCTCGCTCGCCCGGTGGCTCCGCCTCATCGATCCGCACGATCGATCGGCCACCGAGCGGGCGATCAAGCGGGCGATCGCGCAGGGCGCCGACTTCGAGCGGGAGTATCGCCTTCGGCTGGCGGACGGCGCTCGGTGGGTGTCCGCGCGCGCTCAGTGCGAAGCGGGGGGAGAGACCGGGGCGCTCCGCTACTTCGGCGTCGTCGTCGACATCACCCGCCTGAAGGAGGCCGAAGAGGCGGTCCGGGTGTCGGAGGAGCGGTTCCGCACGGCGCTGCGGCAGGCGCCGATCGGCATCGCGCTGGTCGCCCTTGACGGCCGCTTCCTGGAGGTGAACGCCGCCCTGGCCCGGATCACCGGCTACTCGCAGGCGGAGCTGGCTCAGCGCAGGTTCCAGGAGCTGACCCACCCCGACGACCTCGCGGCCGACCTGTCCCTCATGGAGGAGCTGGTGGCGGGCGAGCGCAGCTCCTATCAGCTCGACAAGCGCTACCTCCACAAGGACGGCCACACCGTCTGGGTGCAGCTGACCGCCTCGCTGGTCCGGGACCGGGAGGGCCGAGCGCTCCACGGCGTCGCGCACGTCGAGGACTGCACCGGGCGTAAGCGGCTGGAGAGCACCCTCCGGCTGCTGGCCGAGGCGGGCGCGCGCCTGAGCGCCAGCCTCGACTACCAGGAGACCCTGCGGACCGTCACGCGCCTGGCGGTGCCGGACGTGGCGGACTGGGCGGTGCTGGACCTGTTCGACGAGGAGGGGCGCCTCCAGACCGTGGAGGTGGCCGCCGCGGACGCCGCCAAGCGGGAGGTGCTCGAGGACATGCTGCGGCGCTACCCGCACGGGGCCGCGGGCGCCGGGCATCCTGTCCGGCAGGCGCTCCGGGAGGGCGAGCCCCTGGTCGTCCCGCGGATCGGCCCCGAGCGGCTGGAGGAGGTCGCGACGGATGCGGAGCACCGGCGGCTCCTGGAGCGTCTCGAGCCGCGGTCGGCCCTCGTCCTGCCGCTGATCGGGCGAGACCGCCCGCTGGGGGCGCTGGTCTTGACCACCTCCGAGTCCGGGAGGCGCTTCGGCGCCGAAGACCTGGCGCTGGCCACCGGCCTCGCCACGCGCGCGGCGCTGGCGGTCGACAACGCCCGGCTGTACGCCGATGCCCAGCAAGCGCTCGCCGCCCGCGAGGAGGTGGTGCGGATCGTCAGCCACGACCTGCGCAACCCCCTCAGCGGGATCCGCATGGCGACGCAGGTCCTCGCCGCCCGCGGCGTCGCGGCGGAGATCGCGCAGCGGCTCGGCACCGACTACGTGGGGCTGATCGCGCGGATCGCCCGGGAGATGAACCAGCTGATCCAGGACCTGCTGGACGTGTCGCGGATCGAGGCCGGTCGCCTGGTGATCGACGCGGAGCGCGTCGACGTGCGTGACGTGCTGGTGGAGTCGTGCGAGACGTACCGGCTGCTGGCGGCCGAGCGCGGGATCCAGCTCGAGGTGGCGGCGCCCGCCGGCCTGCCGGCGGCCCTGGCCGACCCCCGCCGCGTGGCGCAGGTCCTGGGGAACCTGCTGGGCAACGCCCTCAAGTTCACCCCCGAGGGCGGTCGGATCGTGGCGCAGGCGACCGCCGACCTCCCCGGCTTCGTGCGGGTGTCGGTCAGCGACACCGGCGCCGGGATCTCCGCCGCGGAGCTGCCCCACGTGTTCGACCGCTTCTGGCAGGCCCGCGGCGCGCACCGCGCCGGCGCCGGCCTGGGGCTGGCGATCGCCAAGGGGATCGTGGAGGCGCACGGCGGCGAGATCGTGGTGGAGTGCCCCTCCACTGGAGGCACGGTCGTCTCCTTTGTGCTGCCCACGGCGGAGCCCCAGGAGGAGGCCCGATAGGGCTCAGTAGGCGGGCGGCGCGTCCACGGTGAGGGTCTCGAGGGGCCGCTCACCGGTGGCGCGCACCTCGTGGAGCACGCGCACCTCGCGGTCGCGCACGGTCGCCTCGCCTCGACCGGAGACCACGAACAGCCACGGGTCGCTGTGGGGGGTGAGTGCCGTCGGGGCCCCGTCGTCTTGCCCGCCTCGGGCGTCATGAGCGCCCTTTGCGACCGCGTGGTGGTGGCCACGACCCGGACCTGGGCCCGCGCCGACGCCTCGACGGGCCTCACGGCCGACCTCCTCCTCGTGGCTCGCGCAAAAGGAGCAGCCAGCCAGCCCAGGCTGCGCGGCACATGGCTTGCGCGTCGGTGAGCCGAGGAGGTGTGACATGGCGACTCGATACGAGGAGCGGACGCGGCAGCCCGTCCGGACGCAGGACCGCCTGACGCGGCACGAGCCGCTCGAGCCCAGCTTCAGCGTTCCCTCGCTCCTGGCCGTGGTGTGCGCCGTCGCCAGCTTCGCGGCCGGGCCGGGCTTCGGGCTGTTCCTGGCCCTGGCGGCGATCGTGCTCGGCTTCGTGGGCGCGGGGCTCGCGCTGCGGCGGCGCGTGCGCGGCGGCGTGATCAGCGTGATCTCGATCGTGGCCGGCGTGATCGGCATCGTGGCTGCGGCCTTCAAGCTGCTGCTGCTGCTGTTCTGACGCGAGGTCCTGCCTCGGCATCGAAGACGTGCGTGCCCGTGCCCGTGCCCGTCCGACGCGCGCCCGTCTCCCGTCTCCGGAAGAGACGCCGCGCGGCCGCCTCGCTACTCCGTTGCCCAGCGGGGCGGCCGCTTCTCGAGGAAGGCGCTCAGGCCCTCCAGGCCCTCGTCGCCCCGGGCCGCCGCGGCGAAGTCGTGGGCTGCCCGGTCGAGCAGGTCGCTGAGGGGCTCCCGCCCCACGGCCAGCACCAGCTCCTTGGTCTTGGCGACCGCGCCGGGCGCGCAGCGCTGGACGCGCGCCAGCAGGTCGGCGAGCAGCGCCTGCAGCGCCCCCTCGTCGGCGCAGGTCTCGTGCACCAACCCCAGGCGCTGCGCCGTGGCGGCGTCCAGCTCGCCGCCGGTGACCGCCAGGCGGCGCGCCTCGGTCAGGCCGAGGCGGCGCACGATGAACGGCGCGATCTGGGCGGGCGGCAGCCCCAGGCCGGTCTCGGGCAGGCGGAAGCGGACGCCCTCCACCGCGATCGCCACGTCGGCCGCGCACACCACGCCGAACCCGCCGCCCATGACCGCCCCCTCGGCGATCGCCACCACCGCCTGGGGAGCGCCCTCGACCCGCTCCAGCAGCGCGCCGAAGCGGCGGTTGGCGATGGCGAGGGGGTCGAGGCCGCCCTCGGGCTCGGCCACGCGCGCCGCGGCCATGTCCTTGATGTCGCCCCCCGCGCACAGGTCGCCGCCCGCGCCCCGCAGCACCACCACCCGCACGGCGCGATCGCCCTCGATGGCGGCGAAGGTGGCCTCGAGCTCCTCCAGCATGGCGAAGCTCATGGCGTTCTTCACCTCGGGCCGGTCGAGCGTGACGTGCAGGACGCCGCCCCGCCGCTGCAGGGCGAGGGTCGCGGTCTCCGGCAGGGCGCTCACAGGAAGGCCCGCGGCGGCAGGGTGCCGTCGAGCTTGCAGATGATCCCCAGCATGACCTCGTCCGCGCCGCCCCCGATCGAGGCCAGGCGCGTGTCCCGATACAGCCGGGAGATTCGAGACTCCCACATGTAGCCCATGCCGCCGTGGTACTGCAGGCAGGCGTCCGCGACCTCTCGCGCCAGGCGGCCCGCCTTGAGCTTCGCCATGGACGCCAGGCGGGTGACGTCCTCGTCGGCCCGGTACAGCTCGGTCGCGCGGTAGACCAGGGCTCGCAGCGCCTCGACCTCGGTCGACAGCTCGGCCAGCCGGTAGTGCACCACCTGGTTGTCGAGGATCGACCGGCCGAACGCCTTGCGCTCGCGCGCGTAGTGGGTCGTGTCCTTGATCCCGTTCTCCAGCGCCTTGATCAGGCTGGCGGCGCCCCACAGGCGCTCCTCCTGGAACTGGAGCATCTGCATCATGAAGCCCATGCCCTCGTCGCCGATCCGGTAGCGCTGGGGGACCCGCACGTCCTCCAGCCAGATCTGGGCGGTGTCGGAGCTGCGCATGCCGAGCTTGTCGAGCTTGCGGGCCCGCTCCACCCCCTTGGCGTCGAGGGGCACGATGACCAACGACTTGTTCTTGTGGGGCTTCCCCTCGCCGGTGTTGACCAGCGTGCACATCCAGTCCGCCTGGAGGCCGTTGGTGATCCACATCTTGCCGCCCTTGATCACGTAGTCGTCGCCGTCCTCGCGGGCGGTGGTCTCGATGCTCGCCACGTCCGAGCCGGCGCCCACCTCGCTGACGCCGATCGAGCCCACCAGGTCGCCGGCGATCGAGGGGCGCAGGAACTCCTCGCGCAGCTCGTCCGAGCCGAACTTCGCCAGGGCGGGGGTGCACATGTCGGTCTGCACGCCGATCGCCAGGGGCGGACCGCCGGCGGTGCAGGCCCCCAGCTCCTCGGCCATGACCACCGAGAAGGAGAAGTCCAGCCCGCCGCCGCCGTAGGCCTCCGGCTTGGTCAGCCCCAGCAGGCCGAGGTCACCCAGCTTCTTGAACACCTCGTGGGCGGGGAAGCTGCCCTGGGCCTCCCAGGCCTCGACGTGAGGGTTGAGCTCTTCCTCCACGAAGCGGCGGACGGTCGCCGCCACCATCTCGTGCTCGTCGCTGAACTGCACGCGGACCTCCTGCACCCTGGGGGGGCTCGGCGCCGGAAACATGACTGACGATCAGTCATTCCATGGGGGTGTTCTCCCACCTGGGGCCGGGGCTGTCAATCCGTGCGGCTCAGGCACAGGGGCTCAGGCGGGGCTGCGACTCGAGACGCTCCCTCGCCGGCTGCGTCGACTGACAGTCAGTCAGAAACTCGCGCAGCGGAGCAGGCAGCCGCTACAGCGTTCTCCGGAAGGCCTCCAGGGCCCGCGGGTCCGGCGTGCGGCGGCGGACGCGGTCGGGAGCGCTGGCTGTCACTCCGCGCCCTCGTCGGCTCCGCCCGCGCCGGGCGTCCCGTACCTGCGCAGGAGCTCCGCCACCGCGGCCTTCTTGGCGGTGCGCTCCGAGGACATGGAGCGCACCTTCCCGTAGACCGGCCGCTCGGGCCAGCCCCGGTCGTACCGGCCGAGGACCCAGGCGAAGCCGCTGTACGAGTTCGGGTCCCGCCCGTCGAGCGACCAGCGGTTCATGAGGTGGATCATGGTGGCGAGCGCCTCCTCAGGCGTCGCCGACCACTCGAGGATCTTCTTGCCCCACAGCATGCGCAGGGTGTTGTGGAACCAACCCTCCTGGCGCAGCTGGCGCTGGGCGGCGTTCCACAGGGGGTCGTGCGTCCGGGCCCGCTCGAAGCCCTCCCGGTCGTAGCGGTGCGGGCGCGGGTCGGCGGCGTGCTCGGCCAGCGTCTGGCGAGCCCACTCCGGCAGCGCCTCGTAGCGGTCGTAGGTGCCGGGCTCCTGATCGCAGGTCGTGTAGCCCAGCTCGCGCCAGATCACCAGCTGATCGAGGAAGGCCTCGGCGTCGCCGCTCATGCCCCACCAGCCCTCGCGCGCGCCGGTGGCCGCCGGCGCGAGCTGGTCGGGGGACCACTGCTCGCGCGCGGCGACGGCGCCGAAGACCTGGTGCGCCGAGACATGGCCGAAGTGGAGGTAGGGGGAGAGGCGGCTGGTGGCGTCGAGGTCGGGCACGCCGCGCCGCTCGGCGTACCCAGGCAGCAGGTCTCGCACGAACTCCCGCAGGTTGGCGGCGGCCGCCTGCGGGCCGCCGTGCATGGGAGAGGGCGGCACCGCGTGATCGATCGGCAGGGACGACAGCGCGGCCGCGTCGCCCTCCAGCAGGGCCGCGGTCGCCGGAGGCCACCTGTCGAGCACCTCGCGGGGGAGACGCGCCCGGCTGGGGAGGGCGCGGCGACCGAGCGGCGTCTTGACCGGCGCCTGGGCCAGGTGCTCGGGCAGCAGCGCCTGAGCGTGACGCCGGTAGTGAGCGGCGGCGCTGTAGGCCTTCTCGTGGGCCGCGAGCGGCAGGAGGCCGTTGCCGTCCACCGCCTCGAGCAGCACCGGGAGGCGGGCACCGGCGGCGGCCACCATGCGGGGCAAGAAGAAGCAGGGGAACAGGTCGGTCACCACCAGGCAGGCCCGGCCCGCCAGCGCCTCGAGCAGGCCCTTGCCCGCGCCGAGGCGCGGCTCGACGTAGGGGTAGTAGCGCACCTCCGACCGCGCCAGGGCGGCCGCGTTGTCGCGCATGCCGTCGAGCACGAACCGGTGCAGTCGATCGGAGGCCCAGGGGTAGTCGCAGCGCAGCGCCTCCAGCACGATGAGCGGGCGCTCGAGGGAGCGCGCCCAGGCGGCGGCCCGGTCGAGCGCGAAGCTCCAGGCGGTGCGGCGCGCGGCGATCATCCAGTAGAGGACGTAATCGCCATCGGCGCGGACGCCTTCGCCGTTGCTCGCGCGCACCCGCAGCGCGGGAGCGCCGCCCACCTCGTCCGGCTCGCTCATGCCTGCATTATCGACGGCGCTGCGCCCCGGCGGCGCCCGACGGCCAAGGGGCGAGCGGGGCCTGCCTCGCGCCGTGTGTCCCACGCGGCGCGAGGCGGAGACCGGCCCTCGTGCTACGCTGAGCCGCTCGAGAGCAGGAGTGCCGTGGGGGCCAAGCGCGAGGTCACACTCGAGCCCGGGACGCGGATCACGCTCACCAGCCCGCGCACTCAGCGACAGTCGCGGTGCGTGGTGGGCAAGCTGCTCGGCACGGGCGGCAACGGCAAGGTCTACGCCGGGGTGCTGGAGGACGAGACGCAGGTCGTCCTCAAGACGCAGCGCTACGAGGGCTCCCTCGACCCGGGCCTGGAGCTGGAGGCCCGGCTCTTCAAGGAGCTGACCCACCGCAACATCGTGCACTGCGCG
>JAWLGW010000253.1:0-7857 GCA_041690735.1 Planctomycetota bacterium | reverse complement strand
TCGCGGGGGGGGAATGCGGGGGGAGGCTGTCGCGAAGTGCGAGGAGCGCCTCGCGAGGGCCCTATCGAACACGGAATATCAACAGGGAACATCAATGAGAACAGCGAACGGCTCGTCCTCCGAGTCCTGACTGCGTTTCCCACTGCGGAGCCATTCCCTGTTCCCATTCTCTGTTTGCTGTTGATATTCCGTGTTCGATCTCTCCGGGCGACCGCGGCTCCCTATTGCGACAGCCTCGGGAGGCGAAGCCCCCCCAGAACCACACCGACCCCCACTCCGAGGCTCGCGTTCCCGCCGTGGTAGCTTGGGCCCCAATGGCGGGGTCTCGATCCGTGGTGCGCGCTCCTGGCGAGCGCTTCGAGTGGCTGGAAACGGCCGAGGCGGCGCCCTCCAAGCTGGAGGTCGCCGAGGGCGCGGAGGCTCTGCCCGCGCGACGCTGCCCCGCCTGCGGGTGGCTGGACGAGGTCACCTGCGCCGAGTGCTTCCGGTGCGGCGAGCGCTGGCCCCCGCCCGACCTGATCGAGGCGGGCGAGGTGCGCCTGCCGGAGCCCTCGGTGGAGCCGGTCTCGGTGACCCTGACCCCGGCCGCCAGCCTGCGCGACGGCGGACTCAACGACGACCCCTCGACCTGGCTGCTGCGCCGCCGGGCCGCCGACTTCAGCCGGGTCCCCGGCTTCGAGACCCTGCTCGCCCTCAGCCAGGTCAATCAGGAGGCCTTCCACCGCTACGCTCACCAGCAGTCGGTGGCCCGGCGCGCGCTGCGGGAGATGGGCGGGGCGGCGCTCCTCGCCGACGAGACCGGCCTGGGCAAGACGATCGAGGCCGGTCTGGTGGCCAAGGAGCTCCTGGTCCGCGGGCTGGTGCGCTCCGTCCTCGTGGTGGTGCCCGCCTCGCTCGGGATCCAGTGGCGCGAGGAGATGCACGACAAGTTCAACCTCGACTTCGTGTTCGCGCGCGAGCCCGCCGAGCTGAAGGACGACCCGCCCCTGGTGATCGCCAGCTACGCCGGTCTGCGGGGCAAGGCGCTGGGCGCGCGCCTGCAGGAGCGCGAGGTCGACCTGTTGATCTGCGACGAGGCCCACCACCTCAAGAACCGCTCGACCAAGCAGTACAAGGCCGTGGCGCGGGTGCGCAAGAAGTACGTCCTGCTGCTGTCGGCGACCCCCTTCCACAACCGCCTGGTCGAGCTCAAGAACCTGCTCGACATCCTCAAGCCCGGGCTCCTCGGCTCGACGCGCGCCTTCAACAAGCAGTACGTGGACGAGAAGGACCCCCGCAAGCCGCGCAACCTGCACCACCTGCGGGCGCTGCTCGACGAGGTCATGATCCGCAACCGCCGCGGCGAGGTGGCGGTCAAGCTCCCGCCCCGGCGGGCGGCGATCTACCACGTGGAGCTGAACGAGGACGAGCAGTCCTTCTACGACGAGCTGTCCGAGTTCATCGGCGGCGAGGTGCAGGCCCGGGCGCTCGCCTTCTCCTCGGCGGAGCGGCCGGCCTCGCTGGTCCTGTCGCTGATCAACCTGCAGCGGGAGCTGTGCTCGAGCCCCCACGCGGTGGCGGGCGGGCTCGACCGCATGGCGGTCAGCGACGCCCTGCCCCTCGACGTGCGCGAGCGGCTGCGGGAGTTCGCGGACCGGGCCCGCGGCCTGGAGGACGCCTGGCGGAAGGCGCGGGCGGTGGAGGAGGTGCTGGCCCGCTTCCCCGACCAGAAGCTGGTCGTGTTCTGCGAGTTCCGGGCCACCATCGACGCCCTGGTCGAGCGCCTGGGACGGGACGGGATCACCGCCCGCCCCTTCCACGGCGGCCTCAACCCGGTCGAGCGGGCGGCGGCCCTGCGCTCGTTCCGCGAGGACGACCGGGTGCTGGTGGCCTCCAAGGCGGGCTCGGAGGGCCTCAACATTCAGTTCTGCTCCACGGTCCTCAACTTCGACCTGCCCTGGAACCCCATGGTGGTCGAGCAGCGGATCGGGCGCGTGCACCGCCTGGGGCAGACTCGCCCGGTCACGGTCGTGAACCTGTCGGTGAAGGGGACGATCGAGGCGCGGATCCTCGACCTCCTCACCAGCAAGCTGCGCCTGTTCACCGCCGTCCTGGGCGAGGTCGACCTGATCCTGGGCTCGCTCCACTCCGAGCGCAGCTTCGACGACCTGCTGCGCGAGGTGTGGGTGCGCGGCACCACCTCGGGGGCGCTGGACCGCGAGCTCGACGCCTTCGGGCGGCAGCTCGAGGAGGCGCGGGCCGAGTACGAGCGGATCAAGGAGGCGGAGGGGATCCTCGACGCCCTGGCGCCGCGCAGTCGGGACGGGGGCGCCTCGTGAAGGCGTTCGTGAGCGACGTCCTGCGCCGGTTCGGCGGCGAGGTGCGCGAGGCGCCAGGCGGGGCCGACGGGTTCGACGGGCTCGAGGTCAGCCTCCCCGCCGAGGGGGAGGGGGACGCCCTCGCCCGGCGGCTGGGGCGCCACGCCCTGACGCTGGTGTTCGACGCCGCTGACGTCGGCCCCGGCCGGGAGCTGGTGACGCCCGGGAGCCACCTGCTGCGGCAGCTGGACGGCTTCCTGGCCGAGCGGGGGCGGCGGGCCTACGTGGAGCGGCCGGCCGAGCACCGGCTGACCCTCAAGCGGGTGCGCGAGGCGGTGCGCCCGGGAGCGGGCGCCAAGCTCGCCCTGGAGGACCGCGCCGCGGCGGCGGGCTTCGACCTGTACCTGGTGTACGCCCTCCGCTTCCGCAGCCTGGACCGCGAGGACGCGCTGGAGACGGTGCGGGTCGTCACGCGCCCGGGGCGGCCGGCGTTCGCCGAGCTGGCGGAGCCCGCGCCCGAGGTGGCCGAGTGGCCGGCGCGGGCGCGCAAGCAGGTCTCCGACGACGTGTGGCAGGAGGCGACCGCCGAGGCCGACGCCGTGATCTCCGTGCACGCCCGGGCCCGCGCTCAGGAGCGGCGCGAGGAGGCGCGCACCCGCTTCCAGCGCGACCTGTCGCGGCTGCACGCCTACTACGCCGGCCAGATCGCCGAGTATCAGCGCCGCCGCCGCAGCGAGCTGTCGCTGCTGCGGGTGGAGGAGCTGGAGGAGGAGCGCGAGCTGCGGGTGCGCGAGCTGGTCCGGGCCACCGAGGTCCGGGTGGAGGTCGAGCCCCTGCAGGCCCTGGCGGTCGAGGTCCCGCTGCAGACGGCGCGGCTGGTCCTGCGTCCGACCGACGGCGCCGCCGCGGAGGCCGAGGGGCCCGCCCCGGGGCTGTCGGTGGTGTTCGACCGGGCGACCGGCGCCCTGGCCTTGCCGACCTGTCCCTCCTGCGCGGGGGGTCTGCAGGACGCGACCCTCGCCGCCTGCGACGCCGGCCACGTGGTGCACGACCGGTGCCTCGACCGGTGCCGCGCCTGCGAGGCGGTCACCTGCGGGGCCTGCGTCCTCGCGCCCTGCGACGTGTGCCGGCGCCCCCTGTGCGAGTCGTGCGGGACCCCCTGCCCCACGTGCGAGCAGCGGGGGTGCGCCGAGCACCTCACGACCTGCGCCACCTGCGGCGTCGCGGGCTGCGCCGCCTGCTTCCACCCCTGCGCCCACTGCGGGGCCGTGGTGTGTGAGGAGCACCGCCACCCGGCGGGCGGCGGCAGCGAGGCGGTCCTGTGCGCCACCTGCGCCGCCCCCTGCCCCGGCTGCCGGATCGCGACCCTCACCGAGGACCTGCGCCGGTGCGACCGCTGCGGGCGCAAGTTCTGCGCGACCTGCAACCCGCGGGAGGCGTCGGCTTGCGTGTTGTGCCTGGGAGGCGCCTGAACCGTCGGCGACTCCTGTGGGCCGACCCGTCAGCCGAGCAGGATCGCGAGCACACCGCCCACGAGCGCCTGGCGGGAACTGGAGGCCTTGAGCAAGACGCTGGCGTGGATCGACACCCAGCCGGCGGCGCACCGGGCCCGGGTGCTGGAGTGGCGGGATCCGCCGGCGTCCTCCTATCGTGACCTCGTGGCGCGCCTCACGTCGCGCCGCACCCGAGCGACCCAAGGCGCTCCCGCTCCAGCGACAGCTCCCTGAGCTCACCCCGCTCTTGAGACGCGCCCACGCTGAGGGAGATCCAGGGACTGTCTCGCGAGGGCCCATCTCCTCTGGCGACGCTCTCCGCGGCTCCGCGACTCTGCGCTGAGTGAAGCTCTTGGCGAGGAGCGGCGCTCGAGCGACAGCGTCCAGGAGCCCCCGCCAAAGCGAATCCGCCGCGGCTCCGTCCTCGAGCGACAGCGTCCAGGAGCCCCCGCCGAAGCGACAGCGCTCCCGCGGCTCCCCCTACTCCTCCGCGGCTCCGTCCTCGGACGACGCCCGCCGCGCCCGCCCCCGGGCCCAGGTGCGGATCGCCTCCACCCGCTCCCGCATGGTCTCCGACAGGGGGACCATGTCCGCGATCGCTCGCAGCAGGTCGCCGGTCTCCAGGGGGCGCCGGGCGGCGAAGGCCTCGTACAGGCCGGCGATCACCACCTCCTCCAGCTCGGCGCCCGAGAAGCCTCCGGCGGCGGCGGCGACCTTGGGCAGGTCGAAGTCCGCCGGGTCGCGGTCGCGCTGCCGCAGGTGGATGTCGAGGATCGCCTGCCGCTCGCCGGGGGCGGGCAGGTCGACGAAGAAGATCTCGTCGAACCGCCCCTTGCGCAGCAGCTCCGGGGGCAGGCCGGCGATCTCGTTGGCGGTCGCCACCACGTACACGTCCTCGCCCGGGCGCTCCTGCATCCAGGTGGTGATCGTGCTGATCACGCGGGCGGTGGTGCCGCTGTCGGAGATGTTCGAGCTGCGGCTGCCGGAGAGGGACTTCTCCAGCTCGTCGATCCACAGCACGCAGGGGGCGATCGACTCGGCCAGGCGCAGGGCCGCCCGCACGTTCTCCTCGGACTTGCCGACAAGGCCCGCGAACACCCGCCCCACGTCGAACCGCAGCAGCGGGAGCCCGTAGAAGCTGGCGACCGCCTTGGCGGAGAGGCTCTTGCCGCAGCCCTGCACGCCGATCAGGCACAGCCCCCGAGGCGCCGGCAGGCCGAAGGCCCGGGCCTCGGCGCTGAAGGCGTCCTTGCGTGCGGTGAGCCAGCCCTTGAGGCGGTCGAGTCCGCCCACGGCCTCGAAGCCGCGGTCCCAGCGCACGTGCTCGAGCACGGACGTCTTGCGGACCAGCTGCTCCTTCTCGTGGAGGACCAGCGGGATCACCGAGGCGTCGATCGCGCCCTTGCGGACCACCGCCAGGGCCAGCGCCTGCTCCAGCTCGCGCAGGGTCATGCCTTGCGCGGAGCGGATCAGGGCGTCGCGCTCGCGCCGGTCCAGGCGGAGCTTTCCCTTGCCGCCCCCTGAGGAAGCGCCCAGGCGCCCCGCGATCGCCGTGACGTGGGCGTCGAGCTCGGCGCGGGTAGGGAGGGGGAGGTCGACGACGATCACCTCCTTCTGGAGCTCGGGCGGGAGGACGAGCTGGGAGGAGACGAGCACCACCGTGATCCCGCTGGTCACCAGGACCTGGGCCAGGTCGCGCAGCTGTCGGCGGACCTGCGGCTTGTCGATGTAGGGGTGGAAGTCCTTGAGGACGTACAGGGCGCCGTGGCGGGAGTCGGGCTCCGCTTGCTGGGCCTGGTTCGCCTCGCGCAGGATCCGCCCCAGGATCGCGGTGGGCTCGCGCACCCGCCGGTCCTCCTGGTGCGCCGCGCCGGTCAGCAGGTCGCGCGCCCCCTCGGTCTCGCTCCACATGACGCAGCGCTTGTCGAGGGCGTCTGCCACCCCCTCCAGCTCGCGCAGGGCGCGCTCCTCCTCCCAGGTGACGAGGTACAAGAGCGGCACCCGCGCCCGGACGTACCCCTCCAGCTCCCGCGCGGTGCGGGAGCCTGTCGGCTCGGCCGGGCGAGGCTCCGCGAGCGTCCTGCTCCGGCGCGGGGAGCTCACGGCAGGCCCTCCACCACCCGGTCGACCCAGGCCGCGTACTCGGGAGTCGCCCGGGGATGCGTCGTGAGGCGATAGCCGCGGAAGGTCTCGGGGCGGTCGGTGGGCAGCAGGGGGAAGCGGGTGGAGAGCACGAACCGCTGCTCCACCTCGTAGTGGCCACCCGGTCGGCGTACGTAGGCCTCGTCCATGCGGACGGCGCGCAGCCGAACGCCCTCCGCCAGCACGCGCCGCACGGCGACCGGGAGGCGCACGTCCTGGCCGACCGGCGGCGCGTCCTGGCCGGCGAGGCCGATCGTCACGTCCTCGGGGGCCTCGCCGCTGGCGCTCAGCTCCAGGGTCACGTGCGCCTCGAGCTCCTCGAGGTCCTCCCGCAGCACGAAGCCGTGCTCCTTCTCCAGCGCCTTGGCCCCGATCCGACGCCGGACCTCGGGGTCGAGCGCGGCCACCAGTGGCCAGGCGAGGGCACGCACCGGCACCTCGGGGAAGGCGGCTGCCAGGCGGTCGGGATCCCGCGCGGGGGAGCGGGGGCAGCGCTGCGCCATGCGCGAGCGGGAGAGGAACTCGGCCAGCGCGGAGCGGTCGAACCGCAGCAGCCCGGTGGGCGTGACCTCGGAGAAGGTGAGCAGGTGGCGCCGCTCGTCCTCCGCCAGCTCCCAGCCGCCGGGCCCGAGCAGGACCTGGGCGCCGGGGCAGCCGACCGGGCGCTCCTTCTTCTTGGCCCCGCCGCGGCAGGGGCGCTCGGCCCCCAGGAAGGCGGCGCACCACAGGACGTCCTGAGCGGTCTTGAGGGAGACCTCGTCGCCGCGGAGGTAGCAGGTGAGCCGGTCGTGCCAGGGGCGCAGCGCCGTCAGCAGGTCCCAGGCCGCCTCGACCTCGCGCTCCCGGAACAGGTTCCGGTACACGATCCGCCCGCCTGGCTCGAGGAGCTCCTTGAAGGCCCCCAGGCCGCGGAGGCGAGGGAGCCGCTTCAGGAACTTGTCCCGCGCCAAGACCCCGTACTGGAAGGCGAGCCACCAGCCGCGGTCGGCCCACCGGTCGGAGGGGTCGTCGGCGGCGGTGTGCGTGTCCTGCTCGGCGATCATGGCCCAAGTGTACTCGTCAGCGCCGCGAGCGGACGCGCGAGGGCCCGCCGCCGGCGAGGAGCCCGGGCCCGGCGGAGGGCGCACGATCGACCCTCGTGGGGCGGCTCGCGAGCGGGCTGCCTATACTGAACGCATGGGCCCGGTCGCGCTGGCAAGTTGGCTCCTGTTCGCATCGCTGCTGGTGCCGGCCGACGGCTCGACGGCCTGGGTGGAGGGGAGCGCGCGCGGCGAGGAGGTGTGGCGCGAGGAGGTGCGGGTCGAGGGCGGCGCCTGGCTGCTCCTCGAGCTGGAAGGTCCCGCCGACGCCGACCTCGACCTGGCCGCGCGGGTGGGGGCGGAGCGGCACCTGGCAGCGAGCCATCTGCCCCGCGAGGTGTTGCTGCTGCGCCTGGACCCCGCGCAGAGCGCCCGCGGGGGCACGATCGCCGTGGCCGCCGCCCGAGGAGGAGGGACGTTTCGCCTGGGGCTGACCGCCCTGCAGCCCGGAGCGCCGGCGGCGCCGGGGCTCCCCCGGGCCGGGGAGCTCTCCGCCGAGCGCCGCGCGCTCCTGGTCCCGCTGCCAGGCGCCGGGGGCGCGCGGGTGGCGGTCTCCGCGCGCAAGCACAAGGGCGCGACCGACCTCGACCTGGCGCTGTTCCGCGGCGACGACTCGGCGCCCGTGGCCCTGGGGGAGGTGTCGCTGGTGGAGGAGCGCTGCCGCGGCCGCCGCCCTCTGGGTCAGGTCTCGCTGTTCGCCCTGGTGCGCGCCCGCGGCGGCGGTCGCCTGTCCTACACGCTCGAGGTGACCGAGCCCGCCACGCCGACCGCGCTGGAGGAGTTCCTCGAGGCGCTGGCCGAGACGGCGCGCCAGGAGCGGGTGGTGGGGGCGCTGCAGCGCAACCC
>JAWLGW010000252.1:0-7879 GCA_041690735.1 Planctomycetota bacterium | reverse complement strand
CTGGTCGGGGCGCGTGATCAGGTCGTAGTGGAGCTGCGGCGGCCCGCCGGCGGCCTCGCTCGCGAGGGGCAGGCCCCCCGCGACCAGCCGCCCCTCGGGGTCGTGCTCTCCCGAGGCGAACACCACCCGCCCCGCTGCGTCGAGGACGCGGACGCGCAGCCAGGCCCGGCGGACCGGATGGCCGGTGGGGAACTTGTGACCCGTGCGGTTCACCAGGGTCACCGGCACCTCGAGCAGGTCACCGGTGCGGACCGGCGCGCCGATCGCGACGGAGGCGGTGCGCTGCGCCAGCTGCTCCCGGGTGCGGGCGATCAGCGCGTCGAACGCGCTGGCCGGCGCCAGGGGGCGGAGGTCCGCCGCCTGGTCGCGGAGGATCGCCGGCACCAGGGTGTTCCCGCCCACGAAGGTGTGTCGCCCGTACGGCGAGCGGGGCAGGGTGCCGAGGCTGGCGCGGGCGATGCCGGTGGCGATCGGGTCGCCCTCCTCGTCGTCGGTGGGGGTGTGGCAGGCCTGGCAGGAGGCCGCCTGCGGCCCGGGCGAGGCGCGCGTGGTGTCGAACACGGAGTTCTGCCACTCGAGGAAGGGCGTCTGCTCGGGCAGCCGGCCGCCGGTGGGGGTCCCGGCGGGGTCCACCGCGTCCGTGTAGAGGGTGTGGCAGCTGGCGCACAGGTCGGAGCGGGTGACGTGTGGCGCCTCGACGGGGATGAAGCCGAGGCGGTGGGACATGGGGCCCGGGTCGGGGTTGGCGTGGGGGCCGTAGATCTCGCGGCGGGAGTTGAGGGTGTAGCCGCCGTTGAAGGTCGCCCGCACGTCGGCGGTGGGCTCGATCTGGTGGCAGACCGCGCAGGAGACGCCGTCGAGCGCCAGCTGGCTCCGGGGCGTGTCGCCGGCGAGGAGCGACAGGTCGACCGGCTCCCCCTTGGCCTGCGCGTCGGCGACGCCCATGGGGGCGTGGCAGCCGATGCACTTGGCCTCGATCGCCGCGCGCAGGGACGGGGTAGCCGCCGTCTCGACCGACACCTGCGCCCGCCACAGGGGGTCGCGGGCAGCGTTCGCCATCATGCTCGCCTGCCACAGGTCGTAGGGCGACACGTCGCGGCCGTCGTCGTCCCTCATGGCGGAGGCGTCGGTGGCGTGGCAGTTCCAGCAGGCCATGGCGGTGGCGAAGGGCCCCTCCTGGACCTCCCGCGCCGGGGCGAGGTGGGGCCAGGCGGCGGGCCCGAACGCGGCAGGGCCCGAGCCGGGCGCTGGCGCGGTGGAGGGCGCGGGCGCGCCGCCCCCTCCCCCTCCGCCGTCCGCGCAGCCGACGACGAGGAGGGCCAGGGAGACGAAACACAGGGTCGAGGGCGCGGCGGCGTTCATGGATCGAGGGGTCCACAAAGCGAGTGCCGTGCATAAGCCCTACGCTGGCCGTGCGGGCAGCGGGACCGGCTAGGAACAGCGGGCACAGCGCGAACGGAGCGCGGGACGCATCTCCACCGGCGATTCGGACCTCCCTCCTCCGAGAGGTCTGCGACCTCCGGTCGAGCTGCGCCGCTACACTCGCCTCCCACAAGGAGGGCTCATGAAGGTCATGGGACACCGCGGCGCGCGGCACGAGGCGCCCGAGAACACGCTCCCCTCGATCGAGCGGGCGCTGGCCGCCGGGGTGGAGGGGGTCGAGGTCGACGTCCACCTGTCTCGTGACGGGGAGCTGGTCGTGATCCACGACGAGACCGTGGACCGCACCACCGACGGACAGGGGGCGGTGGCGGCGCTGAGCCTCGCCGAGCTGCGCCTGCTCGACGCGGGGGGCGGGGCGCCGCTTCCCACCCTGGTCGAGGTCCTGGAGGCGGTGCGGGGCCGGGCGGAGCTGTTCGTGGAGATCAAGGCGGCGGGCTGCGAGGAGCCGGTGGTGCGGGCGATCGAGGCCCTGGGGATGCGAGGCGGCTGCCTGGTGAAGGCGTTCGACCACCGGCACGTGGCGCGCGTCAAGACCCTGGCGCCCGACCTGCGGACGGGCTGCCTGATCTACGGACGGCCGATCGACCCCGTGGCGGTGGTCCGCGCGGCGGGCGCCGACTTCCTGTCGATCGGGATCGGCCTGGTCGACGCCGACCTGGTGCGCCAGTGCCACGAGGGCGGCGTCATGGTGTGCGCCTGGAACTGCAACGACCCGGCGACCGCCCCTCGCTATCGCGACATGGGGATCGACTGGCTGGGGACCGACGTGCCGAGCCAGGTGGTGCCGGCGGTGCGGGGTTAGCGCGCGAAACGCGCCAGCGCGTCCGCCAGCGCGTCGTCCGCCTCGTTCGCCAGCCAGTGGGCAGCCTCGGGGACCACCTCGAGCCGAGCGTCGCCGAGGCGCCCCGCCAGGAGCCACGCGCCCAGGGTGGCGCGCCAGCCGGAGCGGGCGCCGCGGACCAGCAGGACCGGCACCTCCACCCGATCGAACGGCAGCGGATACAGGGCGGGCAATGCCGCCAGCAGGGCGCCCGCGAGGGCGGGGTCGCCGCGGCGCCGGGCGCTCAGATACAGCTCCAGCGCTTCGGGAGGGAAGGCCTCCGGCCGGGCCACCCGGCGGACCGCCCCCGTCCAGTTGACGAACCGGTCACGATCGCGCTCCACCACGCCCACGCGGTAGGCCGCGGCGGCCCGCCGGGCGAGGGCCTGCCAAGGGGCGATCGCCGGCTCGAGCAGCGCCAGCCGACGCACCTCGGGCGGACGCCGCGCGGCGACCAGGAGCGCCAGCAGGCCGCCGAGGGAGTGGCCGACCAGGAGGCCGCCGCCGCTGAGGTGCGCGCGCGTGGCGGCGAGCGCGCGACGAATCGGTCCTTCCCAGCCGGCGGGGACGTCCCCCGTCTCGCCCAGGAAGGAAGGGACGCGCACCGCCGCGGCCCGGAGTCCGCGGGCGGCGAGGCGCTCCAGCAGGGGGGCGTAGAACTCGGGGACCAGGTCGTTGCCAGGCAGCAGGAGCAGCGAGCCCCGGGGCGGGCCGGCGGGCTCGCGGCGGAGGAGGTCGGGCTCGCTCAAGCCCCCGCCTCGCGCGGCGGCGGGAGCTCGATCGCCGGCCGCCCCTGGAGCGCGCGCACCGCCTTGAGCACGAAGAACACCGGCCCCACCAGCAGCTGCGCCGGCGCGTCCACGAAGGCGGGCTTGTTCCCCTCGATCCGGTGGCCCAGGAGCTGGAAGAACCAGCCCACCACCTGGCAGGCGAGCCACACCTCCCAGCCCAGCGTCCCCCAGACGAACCAGGCGACGGGCAGCCAGGCGATGCCGACCAGGATGGTGGGGATCCCTATGAAGTGGCACAGCTGGTTGAGCGGGTGCTGGTGCTGCAGGGCGTAGACCTGCAGGGCGCTCAGCTCGCCGCTCGCCAGCAAGCGCTCGGTCTCCTGGCGGGAGTAGCGCATCAGGCCTCTCCCGCAGGGACGGTCAGGCCGAGCCGCCGCGGATCCTCCAGCAGCCGGCGCAGGGTGGTCATTGCCTCCAGCACGTCGAGCCCGTCGAGGATGTAGTGGTCGACCACCACCGCCACGGTGAGCACCTTCCCGGGGACCACCGCCCCGTCCTGCACCACCGGCTCGTCCTGGACCCCGCCGATCAGGAAGGCCGAGCCGGTGTTGGCGACCGCGTTGAGGGAGTGGGCGGTGGTGCCCCTGGCGGCCAGCGAGGACAGGCCGTAGGTGCCGAAGTAGCGCTGGTAGAAGCGGTAGTCGCTGCGGACCTTGTAGCTGAACCACTTCAGCAGGAGGCGCGGCATGCGCTTGACCCGCTGCAGGGCGTGGAACTGCGGCAGGCTGTCCAGGGGCGCCCGCCGGTGGTGATCGATCGTGCCCTGGATCTCCTCCACGGAGAGGGCGTCGGAGCGGTCGAGGACCAGCGGGAGCAGGATCCGCTCGCCGTCCGGTCCGCGGCGGGTGACGACCAGGTTGCAGCGCACCTCGTCGAAGGCCACCTCGACCTTGCGCCACAGGCCGTGGAACAAGTGGTGGTTGAGGCGGGGGTGGCGCTGGAGCACCAGGCTCGTCGCCTTGACCAGGCAGGCGGTCAGCCCCACCGGGCGCCCCTCCACGCGCGTCGCGCGCCGGGCCGCCTCCAGCGCCGAGACCTCGAACTGCCAGCAGGAGGTGATCGGGCAGTGGAACCGCTTGGCCCGGGTGAGGAGGTCGTAGATCACCTCCCGGTTCTTGGTGAAGGGGACGGCCTCGGCCATTACAGCCAGCCCCCGGTGTGGATCGAGCGGCGCAGCTCGCGGCACAGGCTCTGCTGTTGGATCTGGGTGGTGCCCTCGTAGATCGTGGTGGCCCGGGCGTCGCGCAGGCGCTTGGCGGCCGGCCACGCCGCGTCGACGCCCCGCCACCCGTACAGCTGGGCCATGGCGTTGGTCGCCCGCACCGCCAGCTCGGAGGCCAGGAGCTTGGCGGCCGCCGTCTCGGCCGAGCAGGGGAGCCCCCGGTCGAGGAGGTCCGCCGCCCGCCACATGAGGAGGCGGGTCGCTTGCACCTCCGCGTACAGCTGCCCCAGGGTCTGTTGCACGTCGCTCTTGGTGATCAGCAGGTCGTCGGGGGCCACCCGCCGCTCCTCCAGCCAGGGGACCAGGTCGCGCAGGCCGCCCACCACGATCCCCAGGATCACCGCCGCGCCGCCGAACCGAATGAAGTCCAGCGTCTCGAGGAGCACCTGCTCGGCCTGCCCCACCTCGCCGATCAGGTGCTCGTCGGTCAGCTCCGCCTCCTCGAAGCGGACCGTGGGGGTGGGGACGCAGCGGAAGCCGAGCTTGTCCGTGTTGGGGCCGACCTCCACCCCCGGCCCCCGGGGGACGGCGAAGAAGGACAGGCCCCGCAGGCGCCCGTCCACCTCGGTGCGGGCCAGCACCAGGAACAGCTCCGCCTCGGTGCCGTTGCCGACCATGCACTTCTCGCCGCTCAGCACCCACCCGCCGGCGCGGTCGCGGACGCGCGTCCCCGCCGCCAGCAGGTTGGAGCCGCTCGCCTCGGGCTCGGTCAGGCACAGGGCGGCGTAGCCGCGACGCGCCAGGAGGTCGCCCACGAACCGCTGTCGCTGCTCGGGCGTGCCGGCGTGGAGGATCGGGCGCAGGGCGCCGTGGTTGAAGCCCATCGTGAAGGCGGTGGGGGCGCACTCCGCGGCCAGCTCCTCCCCGCCGATCGCCATGTCCCGGAAGGGGCGGCCGCCGCCGCCCAGCGGCTGCGGCAGGCACAGGTTCATGAGGCCGCGCGGGTAGGCGGCCTGGTGGACCTCCCGCGGGAAGCGGTTCTCGCGGTCGCACACCGGCGCCCAGGGGCGGATCACCTCGGCGGCGAAGGCCCGGCAGGCCTCCTTCCAGGCGCGCTCGGCGGGCGTCAGCAGCTCCCACAGTCCTTCACTCACGGAGCAGCACCACCTTCCCCACGTTCGCCCGCTCCCGCAGCAGCCGGTGCCCCGCCGGCGCCTGCTCCCAGGGGAGCGCGTGGCCCACCTGCGGGGTGATCACGCCCTCCGCCAGCAGCGCCACCAGGCGCGCTAGCGCCGCGCGCAGGCGCTGGGGGCGCTCGCCCAGGCGGGCCACGTTCACGGTGGCGAAGTCCTGGTCGGCGAGGAACAGCCGGCTGGGGTCGACGACCGGCGCCTGCACCACGCCGGCGGCGCCGATCTCGACGAACCGGCCGCCCGGACGCAGCAGGGCCAGGCCGCGCGGGATCGCGTCCCCCGACAGGGAGTCGATCACGAGGTCGACCCCCTCGTCGCCGGTGAGCCGGCGGACGGCCGCGTCGAACGGCTCAGTCCGGTAGTCGATCGGGTGGGCGACCCCCAGCGCCCGCAGGCGGTCGTGCTTGGGCGCGCTGGCGGTGCCGAGCACCTCCGCCCCGTGGTGCACCGCGAGCTGCAGGCAGGCGAGGCCGGTGGCCCCGGCGGCCGCCTGCACCAGCACCCGCTCCCCCGGCGCCACTCGCCCCTTCGCCTCCACGCAGGCGATCGCCGTGAGGCCGGTCACCAGGACCGCGGCGCCGTCAGCGAAGGCGAACCCATCGGGCAGGGGCACGGTGCTGGCGGAGGGGGCGATGACCCGGGCCGCGTACCCGCCGCGCGAGACGAGGGCCATGACCCGCTGGCCGGGCTGCAGGTCCGGGACGCCGGGACCCACCCGGCGCACCACGCCCGCCACCTCGTGCCCCGGGACGAAGCGGGGGGCGCGGATCATCGGGTGGAGGCCCGTCGCCGCCAGCAGGTCGATGAAGTTGACGCCGGCGGCGCGGACCTCGACCTCCACCTCCCCCGGCCCCGGCGCGGGCACGGCGACGGCCTGGCGCTCGAGCTCGGCCGCGGCGCAGGTCACCCAGGCGTCGACGTCGCCCGGCCGGAGGCCGGCGGGCGCGTCTGCCGCGAGGCGGGCGGCCGGAGCAGGGCCCTCCGCGCGGACCCGCGCCTCGAGATGCTCGACCAGCGCGTCGACCGTCTGCAGCTCGAACAGGAGCGTCGGGTCGAGGGGGAGCCTCAGCCGCCGCTCCAGCTCGCGCACCAGGGTGACGGCCAGGAGCGAGTCCACGCCCAGGGCGCGGAAGGGCACGTCGGGCTCCACTGCGGCGGGGCCGCAGCGCAGGTGCTCGGCCAGCCGGGCGAGCAGGAAGGCGCGCAGCCCCCCGTCGCGCGCTGCCTGGCCGCCGTCGGACCGCGGCCGCGCCTGGGCGCCCTTCCCGGGGGCCGGGGCCGCGGCCCGGCGGTTGAACGACGCCAGCAGGGCGGCCTCCCTCGCCGGCGCGACGTCGGCGACCGCCACCGACCGCACGTCGAGTCGCAGCGCCTGGAGGAACGCCTCTCCGCCGGTCAGCGGGTCGATCGGCCGCAGCCCCTGCGCCCTGAACACCGACTGGTACCGCTCGTCCTGCACCATGCCCACGTCGCGCCAGGGGCCCCAGGCCACGCTGATCACCCGGGTGTCGCCCCGGCGCAGCTCCGCCGCCAGCGCGTCCAGCGCCGCGTTGGCGGCGGCGTAGTCGGTCTGACCGGCGACGCCGAACCAGCCCGACAGGGAGGCGCACAGGGCGAAGAAGGCCAGCTCCTCACCCGCTGTGACCTCGGCCAGCACCCGGGCTCCTACGACCTTGGGGGCGACCACCGCCGCCGTCCGCTCGGGGGTGCGCGCCTCGACCGCCGCGTCCGCCAGGACGCCGGCGGCGTGCACCACGCCGTCCAGCCGACCCCAGGTGGCGCGGGCCACCTCCAGGGCGCGCGCCATGGCTGCGGCGTCGGTCACGTCGGCGGGCACGTACAGCGCCTCGCCTCCGGCCCGGGAGATCCGCGCCAGCACCTCGGGGTCGGCGTGGGGCCGGCGGCCGGTCAGGAGCAGGCGGGCGCCTGCGCGGGCGGCCAGCGCCTCCGCCAGGGCCAGCCCCACGCCGCCCTGGCCGCCGGTGATCCACACCACCGCCCCCGCGGGCACGGGGTCGGGACCGGCGGGAGGCGCTAGCGGCCTCAGGACCGGCGCTCGCCGCGTCTCGTCGCCGAGCTCCACCAGCAGCTCGGGGCCGGGTCGCGCCTCCTCCAGCGCCGCCGCCCGCGCCAGGACCCCCGCCGGCAGGTCGGGGTCGCTGGGGAGCAGCGCACGACAGCCCCAGGTCGGTCGCTCCCGATCGAGCGAGCGCAGGAAGCCGAGCGCCTGGGGGTCCCGGGTGATCGCGGTGAGGCCCGAGGCGGTGTGCTCGCCCTGGACGATCGCCCAGGCCAGATCGCCCAGGTCCGCGGCCGTCGGCTCGATCCACACCACCCGCCGCGCCCGGCCGGGCGAGCGGGACAGCCAGGCGGCCCACGCCTCCCGGCCGACGGGCGCCTCGGCGGGCAGGGCGACGGCTGCCGACCGCTGCAGCTCGCGCTCGAGGGCGGGCCGCAGCGGGGCGGGCGC
>JAWLGW010000251.1:0-7881 GCA_041690735.1 Planctomycetota bacterium | reverse complement strand
CCACGCCCTCGTCGGGGTCGAAGGCGGCGACCCCGCCGATCGGGAACCCGTAGCCCCAGTGGATGTCGGGCATGGCGAGGGAGTGGCCCACGATCCCGGGGAGGGTGGCCACGTTGGCGACCTGCTCCAGGCTGCGGTCGGCGCGCAGGTCGGGCAGCAGGGCCTCGTCGGCATACACGATGCCGTCGACGTGCATGCCGCCGGTCTGGGGGACCCGCCAGCGGGTGGCGTCGATCCGCTCCAGGGGGACCTGCTTGCCCGCGTACGGCGCCGGGGCCAGCTCGATGTGCACGCGGTCGGCGCGCTGCTCCCGGGGCCGGTGGTGGCGCCGCTCGCGGCGCTTGCGATCCTTGCGACTCACGTCCCCGTCTCCCTCACAGGTCGAAGATCAGCCGGACGGTCCAGCCCGCACCCCCGGCCCCGCTCTCCGGGGGCGCGGGCTCGAACTGGACGCCGTGGTGGGTGACCGCCTTGATCGGCCGGGCGATCGGGTGACGGTCGGGGTCGTAGGGCTCGCCGTGGGCCGTGCCCTCGATCGCCTCGGGCCCCACGGCGACCGGCGCGAACCGGGCGCACAGGAAGCCCTCCACCTCGAACAGGAACAGCAGCTCATTGGCGAAGGCCACCAGCGTGTCCGCCTCGTCGAAGCCGCTCACGGCGATCTCCCGCGCCTCGACCTCTCGCACGGTCTGGGGCGCCTCGGTCAACAGCTGCAGGAAGGCCCGCGCCACCCCGGCCACCGCCTCCTCGGCGCCGTCGGCGGTGAGCTCCAGCCCGAAGTCGCCGGTGTGGTCGAAGAAGCGGAAGTCGGCCACGCGGATCACCCCTGCGGCTGGCCCACCGACGCGAGGGGCGGGGGACGGCTGTCTCCTCGATTCATGATCGCAGCGGGCGACGACGAGGAGGCGTCGATCCACCACCGAGCTGTCGCTGGTGGTTCCTAGCCCGCCGTCGTCTCCCCGCCCATGACGTTAAGCACGATCCCGGTGATGTAGCTGGAGTCGGCGTCGGAGGCCAAGAACACGTAGGCCGGCGCCACCTCCTCGGGCTGGGCGGGCCGCCCCAGCGGGACCTTCTCGCCGTGGTGGGCGACCTTCTCGGGCGAGGTCCCCTCGTCGGACGGGTTGAGCGGCGTCCACACCGGCCCCGGCGCGACGGCGTTCACGCGGATCTGCCGGTCGGCCAGCTGCTGGGCGGTGGACTTCACGAAGGCGTTGAGCGCCCCCTTGGTCGAGGCGTAGTCCGGCAGCATCTTGTTGCCGATCAGGCCGGTCTCGGAGCTGGTCACGATGATCGAGCAGCCCGCGTCCATGTGGGGCAGAGCCTCCTTCACCAGCCAGAAGGTGGCGTAGACGTTGGTCTTGAAGGTCCGGTCCAGCTCCTCGTCCGTCACGTCCTCGGGCTGGTCCTTCCGCATCTGGTGCGCCGCGTTGGGGACGAGGATGTCCAGGTGGCCGAGGCGGTCCACCGCCTCCTGGACGACGCGCTTGCAGGTGTCGTGGGACGTCAGGTCCCCCGGCAGCAGGACACACGTGCGCCCCTCGGCCTCCACCGCCTGCTTGGTCTCGTCCGCGTCGACCTGCTCCTCCTCGAGGTAGTTGATCGCCACGTCGGCGCCCTCCTTGGCGAAGAGGACCGCCACCGCCCGGCCGATCCCGCTGTCGCCGCCGGTGATCAGGGCCGCCTTCCCCTCCAGCTTGCCGGCGGGCTTGTACTTGGCCGCCTGGTAGCGCGGCCGGGGCTGGAGCTCCCTCTCGATCCCTGGGCCCGACTGGCGCTGCTCGGGGAAGGGCGGCTTGGGCTCCACCTCCTGCAGCGGCTGCTCCTCGCGCGCCTTGGTGGTGGTCGAGCGGCCTCCGCCGCCGCCCGCCCGACCGCCGCTCTTCTTGGCCCGCTGCTCCTGCCGAGACGACCTGCTCTTGCGTTCGCGGCTCATGGGCTCCTCCTTCGCTCGCAGACGAGCGCAATCGTCGTTCCGCGCTCGGCCGGCCCTTTGCCCTTTCTGTTCGCCGCGGTGCAATCGGACGGACCTGAACCGATCCGACGGGCCGGGCGGCGGTCGGGCCGTGATTTACGAGGCCCCATGCGGCGGCACCGGACGTGCTCTGGCAGGACGTACCGGGAGCGGCCGCATGGGGATCTGCATTCAGGAGCTGTTCGTCCACGAGCTCGACGGAGAGGCGGCGCGAAAGATCCTCGCCGAGTGGACGTGGCTCCTCGACCGCCCCATGCGCCCGATCAACATGACCGCCTTCGGCGACTGGTTCCTGGAGGCGAAGGACGACGGGTCGGTCCACTTCCTCGACGCCGGGATCGGCCAGGTGAAGCAGGTCGCTGCCTCGCGGGCCGAGTGGCGCCAGGCCCTGCTGTCGCGCGACAACCGGCAGGAGTGGCTGCTGGCCGGGCAGCTGGTGTCGCTGCGCGAGGCGGGGAGCGAGCGGACCTTCGGTCGCTGCTACAGCTACCGGATCCCGCCGTCCCTGGGCGGGGGCCTGGAGCTCGACAACTTCGAGCTGACCGACGTCCACCTCCACCAGCGCTTCACCTCCTGCGCCGCCAAGCGCGTGCAGGGGCTGCCGCCGGGGACGCCGATCACCGAGGAGATGGTGCAGGAGATCGCGGCCGCGGTGTACGGAGAGGACGCGGCGGCGCCGATCGGGCCTCGCATCTTCCGCCTGGCGGCGGCCGCCGCGGTGGCCGTGTTCGCCCTGTCGCTCGCCCTGTAGCTCAAGGCTTCTTGAGGTCGTCGGCCGCCAGGCTGCGCAGGTTCAGGGAGAGCAGGTCGACTCCTGCCCTCGTCAGTCGGGTGGCGACGGCGCGGCGCAGCGCCTCGGGCGCCTCGTCGCTCCGCGGCGGGTTCGCCGCGCCGCCCCAGCGCCGGACGGCCAGCGCGGTCTCCTCGGCCACCACCTGCTCGGCCCGACGCCGCAGCTCCTGCGTCTGGTTCGGGCCGGGCGGCAGGTTGTCCCCGCAGAAGCGCTGTACCGTGGGCCCCAGGGCTAGCGGCGCATCAGGGAAGCGCCACTCGACCTCCACCCCCAGGTCGCGCTCCGCGTCACCTCGGAAGGTGACTCCGGGGATCGTGTAGCGAAGGGACTGAACGCCGCGGTCGAGCAGATAAGGTCGCTCCCACGGGACGCGATACACCCATCCGTCGCAGGGGGCGACGCGCCAGTCGACCGTCGAGCCGTCGGGGCGTTCCCGCCGCCGGCCTCGCAGCACCACCCACTCGCTCGCGGTGCTCTGCGCCTGCAGACCCCACACGATCAGCGCGGCGAAGTGGCTGTAGATCGCGACCGGAGTCAGGGCCATGCCCACCGTCCCCACCCACTCGACGCCGCTGAACATGGCGGGGAGCGCCACCGCATACAGCGCGAACCCCAGCACGCCCAGCCGCCGCAGCCAGGGGGAGGCACGCAGCTCGGGCCACGCCGGCCCCGAGGCTGTGGCTTCGGCTCGTGCGCCGCCGCAGCCGAGGGTCGGGCACCCCCGCTCGCCCAGCTCGTCGAAGCAGGCGCCGTGGTAGGTCGTGCCGCAGGCGGGGCAGGTCGTGGTGTCGAGGTCGACGTCCTGCAGGGAATCCCGACACAGGGGGCAGGTGGCCTCCCCTCGTCGGACGGCTCGCTGGCGCAGCACCGGCCACCTCCGGAGCCACTATGCCCGCGCGGGCGCGGGGCTACAACACGGACAAGTCGTCCTTGTCGACCTTGTACTCGCGGCCGCCGAAGTTGACGCGCGCCTTGGGGAAGCCCTCGCGCACGAACAGCACGGTGCCGACCCCGTAGGACGGGTGGCGGACCGAGGCGCCCACGCCCATCTCGCCCGGCCGCAGCTCGGGCTTGGGCGGCGCCTTGCGGGTGGCCGTGGCGCCGCCGGTGCGGGCGCCGCTGCGGCGGCGGGTGCGCTGCGGCGGCTCCTCCACAGGGCGGGGGCGTGTGGCGTAGCGCACCTTCTTGCTCGCGGTCGGCGTCTTGCGCGGGATCAGGTCGAGGAGCGGCGCCGGCTCCCCGGGGGCCTCGGGGAGCGCGTCGGCGTCGACCGGGGAGGCCTCGATCACGAAGTCGGGGGGGGCGTCCGCGGTGGGCTCGTTGTCCTCGTTCCAGAACCGCTCCTCGCCCTGCCAGTTGAGGACGTGGACCTGCACCGCGTAGGTCCCGGGCGGGAAGGCGACCAGCCGGCCCTGGTCGGGGAGCGCGGGCAGGCGATCGCCGGCGCCGTCGCCCGGGAGCCGCTCCACCGGTCCCAGGAACACCTCCTCGCCCTCCACGCGCAGGGGGGCGGGGTCGGTGACGCCGCACACGTAGGGCTGCTCGGCCTCCCGCGGGCGGTCGCCCAGGCGGAAGCGGTAGGAGCGGCCGCTCGCCTTGGAGCTGATCGGCCACAGCGCGATGCGGCCGTCGGCCCGCTCGGCTGTGGCGAGCGGACCTCCCTTCCACCAGCGGGAGGGGTCCTTGACCCGCTCCTGCAGGAGGTCGGGGTCGTACAGGACGACCATGCCCCAGTTGGAGGCGATGCTGACGGTGTCGGTGCTCATGAGTTCTCGCTGCGTGAGCAGGCAACCCTACTCCGGAGGTGCGGCCTTCGCCAAGGCCAGGCGCCAAAGGGTGCGCGCTCGGTCTACCGACTCGGGTCGGCCGCCTCCGGCTCGGTGGCCGCGGGGGCCGCCGGCTCCTCCGCGGCGGGCGGCGCCTCCTGCGCCGCTTGCGCGGCGGCCTCGGCGGCCCGCTTCTTGAACGCCTCGACCTCCTCGGAGGAGAGGCGGCGCAGCGGCTCGGGGACCGCGGTCTGGTAGAAGCGCACGTGGACCCACCCGTCGTCGAAGCGGGCCAGCGTCGGCAGCGCGAGGCGCTCGGTGCCCTCGGGGATCGCGTCGCGGGGGAAGATCAGGATCAGGGAGATGCTGCCCTCGCCGTCCTGCTCGCCGCCCCGGGCGAAGGCGATCGGCTCGGCGGCGGGGTCGGGCAGCACGCCTCGCATCCGGAACCGCTCGGCCTCCGTGCGGGTGACGGGGTAGGCGGCCATGGCCAGCTCGCCGATCTGCAGGTTGCCGTCGGCGCGCGCCTTCACCTCGACGGCCACCTTCTCCTCGCTGGAGAGGGGCCAGAAGCGGACGGCGAAGCGGTGGTCGGCGCTCTTGTCGACGCGCTCGCCGAAGGCGTCGAGGCCCTGCGTCTGCTTCGGGTCGGGGCGCTCGAGCTGCGCGTCGGCCCCGACCACCTCGGCGAACACCGGGAAGCCGTGCTCGCCGATGGTCGCGGTGGGGCCGCGGCACCCGGCGAGGGCCGGGATCACCAGGAGGAGGAGCAGGGGGGCGCGGCGCGACGCGCTGAGCGGTGCATCGATCATCGGCGCGCGCTGAGGAGCTCCGCCGGGATCCGCTTGCGGCCCGCGAAGCCTTGTTGGGGGTCGTGGTAGTACAGGAGCTCGGCCTCGTCGTCTCGCCAGCACAGGTGGACCAGGGCGCCGTCGATGATCCCGGGGAAGTCGACGAGCCCGTACTCGAAGTTGGGGGCGCGGAAGGTGCAGCCGATCGCCTCCAGCTCGGCGAACAGCGCCTCGAGCTGCTCGACCAGCTCGAAGGCCCGGTCGCGCTGCGTCGCGTTCAGCTCGCCGCCCTCCTGCAGGGTCCGCAGCTCACGCCCCCGCTCGAGGATGTCTCGCACGATCTGGCGGACCAGCGGCAGGGTCCGCGTCGCCTCGGCCGGAGTGAAGATCTTGCTGGACACCGCTCGGCTCCTCCCCTGGTCGGCGAAGCTACCCGAACCATCGCAGAGGCTCAAAGCTCAGTGAGCCTGCGCCGCGCGCACCACCACCTGGTACGGGGGGAGGTCCGCGGGCTGCTTGACGTCGAGGTAGTAGACGCGCCCCTCGTCGACGTGGAGCGGCAGGTCGATCCAGTCGTAGGGCTCTGCGTCCTCGCTCTCGATCGGGTGCTGGAGGCGGACCAGCAGGCGACGGCGCCCGGGCGCGACCTTGAGCGTGAAGTTGCGGGTGGCGGTCTGCTGCCCGTCGACCTTCCACACCGAGACGTCGGCCCCCGGAGACACCCACCCGTGCGGCTCGTCCGAGCTGGGTCCGCCGCGGTAGTCGGGGCCGCTCACGCACCCGGCGAGCCCCAGGAGCGGGGCCAGGAGCGGGAGCAGCGTCACGGCGATCGGCGGGCGGCGGCTCATGAGGGCACGATCCTAACGGAGCGGCGCAGGCGCGGGAGGATGAGGGTATGGTTACGGGCGTGGAGCGTCCGCTCACCGTCCCTGGATACGAGCTGCTCGCGCGGCTGGCCGCCGCCGGAGACGCCAGCGTTCACAAGGCGCGGGAGCGCAGCTCCGGACGGCTGTGCGCGCTCAGCGTGCTGCGCACCGCCGACGCCGACGAGGAGCGGCAGCTGCGCTTCCTCGAGGAGGGGCGGCAGCTGCTCGCCTTCAAGCACCCCAACGTGGTGCGGACCTTCGACGTCGGCTCGGGCGACGGCATCTGCTGGATCGCCCAGGAGCTGGTGGAGGGGCCCACCCTGCAGGAGGTGCTGGAGGGCGCGGGCGGCGCCTTGCCGATCCCGGCGGTGCTGGGGGTCGGCGTGCAGATCGGCTGGGCGCTGGCGGCGCTGGCCGACGCGGAGATCGTCCACCGCGACGTGAGCGGCCCCAGCGTGCTGCTCGACCGGGCCGGCACCGCGCGCCTGGGCGGCTTCGGCCTCAACTTCGAGTCGAGCTACGAGCGCCTCAGCGCCGGGCAGGCGCCGGTGGGGAGCGTCGACTTCCTGGCGCCCGAGCAGGTCGAGGGGGAGCTGCCGCCCACGCCGCGCACGGACGTGTACGGGCTGGGCGCCACCCTCTACCGCTCGCTGGCCGGACGGGTGCCGCACGCGGGGGCGACGCTGTTCACGCGCCTGCGGGCGATCGCCCACGACACGCCGCCCGACCTGCGCGAGCTCGACCCGCGGATCCCCGACCCGGTCGCGGAGCTGATCGTGCGCCTCATGGAGTGGGACCCCGACGATCGGCCCCTCCCCCAGGACGTGGCGCCGCTCCTGGAGCGGACCGCCGCCGCGCTGGGCCTGGGCGACGAGGACTGGGAGGTGGACGCGGTGGCGGCGCTGGTCGCCCGCGCGTTCCCCGAGCCGACCGAGCCCGGCACCGCGCCGGCCCCGGCCAACGCGCCGCTGGTGGTGCGGCTGCGCGGCACCGACCGCACGATCGACCGCACCCTCCGCCTGGGGGAGCGCTTCGAGGTGGGCCGCTCGCAGGACGCGGACGTCCCCCTGCGCTTCGGCTGGATCTCGCGTCGGCACGCCCGCTTCGAGCGGACGCCCGACGGCCTGGTGCTCGTCGACCTCGGCAGCGCCAACGGGACCACCCTCAACGAGGTCAAGGTCGATCGGCCGGTGCTGCTCGAGGCGGGCGACCTGGTGGCCTTCGGCAAGTCGAGCTTCGAGGTGACGCTGCGGGACGCGCGCGAGGCGCCCCCCGTGGAGCGCTCCTGCGCCCTGTGCGGGCAGGAGCTCACCGGGGAGGGGAGCGATGACGAGGAGGGCGACGACGAGGTGGGGACGCGGGTGTGCGTCCGCTGCCAGGCGCGGGTCGAGGTCGATCGGGAGGCCGCCGCCGCGCGGATTCGCCTGGCCCTCGAGGAGGCTCAGTTCGAGGTGGTGGGGCGGGTGGGCGGCTGGGCCGTTCGATGTGAAGACGGGGCGTGGGGCCTCCGCGGCGGAGGTCGGGCGCGACGTGGTGGCGAGTTTCAACAGCCAGGCGCCGGATGAGCAGATCTGGAAGAAGTGGTTCAGCCCGCAGATTGTCTCGATCGAGGGGAGCGGGCAGGGGTGGCGCGGGATGAAGGGGCTGAAGTCGAAGGCGGAGGGGTTTCACGAGCGCTTCATCGTGCACA
>JAWLGW010000250.1:0-7882 GCA_041690735.1 Planctomycetota bacterium | reverse complement strand
CGGGGCGCCCGCCGGGCAGCAGGTTGAGCAGGCTCAGCCCGGGCCGGCTCGACACCCCCCGGTCCAGCATGCGCTGGATGTCCGACTTGACGAGGTCGACCATGCGCTGGACCTCCTCGTCGGGGGCGTCCGGGTCGCCCTCGAAGGTGCGGGGGGCGCCGAAGTGGACGTCGATCTGCACGGGCAGCGGCAGCGCGCCCACCGGACCCAGGAAGGGGAAGAAGGGGGTCACGAACACGTACGGGATCCGCAGCAGCTTCGCCAGCCACTCGAGCTTGTAGACGCTGGGATAGGTCTCCTCGGCGCCCACCACCGCCACGGGCACGATCGGGCTGCGGGTCTCCAGCGCGATGCGCACGAAGCCGGTGCCGAAGCGCTGCAGGCTGTAGCGCTGCCAGTAGGTCTTGCCCGAGCCGCCCACCCCCTCGGGGAACACCA
Source organism: Planctomycetota bacterium (assembly GCA_041690735.1). Taxonomy (GTDB): domain Bacteria; phylum Planctomycetota; class J058; order J058; family J058; genus JAWLGW01. The sequence continues at coordinate 7,444 of JAWLGW010000250.1, read as the reverse complement.
GGATCGCCTGGTCGCGCCGCAGCAGCTCCACGCAGTTGCGCGGGTCGCCCACGGTCTGGCCGCAGCGGGTGAACAGGGTGCTGATGAACGGGAGCGAGGGGAACCACCGCTCGACCATGCCGCGCACGATCCGGGGCGGCTTCGCCTCGAGGATCATGGCCAGCGCCACGAACAACCCGTCGAAGGGGATCTGCCCGCTGTGGTTGGGGACCAGCATCACCCGCCCCGCGGGGACGTTCTCGATCCCGTGGACGCGGACCCGGAAGTACTTCTCGTACAGCCAGCGCGCGTAGGGCAGCGCCTTCTCGACCGACTCCACGTTGAGGCCCCAGGGGTCGTAGCCGGCCGAGTTGACGCCGGCGTCCTCCTTGAGCTGGGTCACCAGCTCGGGCGGCAGCGCCGGGGGGAGCTTGAGGCGGTCGAGCATGGGGGCAAACTCCGCGGATTCCCGCCGTTATAGCAGCCCCTCGGGCGCGCCGGCACGCGCCGGGCTCGCCCCACGCGCGTGGTAGATTCCCGCCCCCTGCCGCAGGAGGACGCGTAGCGTGAGCGAGAAGGGCATCCTGATTACGGGCGTCCCGGGCTTCATCGGCGCCCGGCTGGCGAAGGCGCTGCTGCCCCAGGGGCGGCCGCTGTTCCTGCTGTGCGAGGAGCGGTTCCGGGCCGACGCCGAGGCCCTCGCCCAGCGCCTCGACGCCGGCGACCAGGTGGCGGTGGTGACCGGCGACATCACCCGGGACGACCTCGCCCTGGGCGACGCCCTGGAGCGGGTGCGCAGCGAGGTGGACGAGGTGTATCACCTCGCGGCGGTCTACGACCTGGCGGTCCCCGAGGAGGTGGCCCGGCGGGTGAACGTCATGGGCACCGCCAAGGTCCTCAAGTTCCTGCGCGGCTTCAGCGAGGGCGCGGTGCGGCACAACTACGTGTCGACCTGCTACGTGGCGGGCACCCGCCAGGGCATGATCTTCGAGGACGAGCTCGACCGCGGGCAGGAGTTCAAGAACCACTACGAGTCGACGAAGTACGCCGCCGAGGTGCTGGTGGAGCGCAGCAAGCGCGACATCGAGACCCGGATCCTGCGCCCGGCGATCGTGATCGGCGACAGCAAGAGCGGCGAGACGGCCAAGTTCGACGGCCCCTACCCCGGCTTCGGCGCCGTCATGATGGGCTGGATGATCGCCTTCCCCGGCCCGGCCCGGGCGCCCACCAACCTGGTGCCGGTCGACTTCGTGGTCGACGCCATGGTGACGATCCCCCGCCAGCCCGACACTGCCGGCAAGACCTTCGCCCTCGCCGACCCCGAGCCGCTGCCGGTGGGCGATCTGCTGCGCCTGGTCGCCGACCGCCTGGGGGCCCCCCGCCCGCGGTTCAGCTTGCCCCCGGCGCTGTTCAAGCCCCTGTTCAAGGTGCCCAAGCTGGTCGAGCTATCGGGGATCACCCCCGAGCAGTTCGCCTACTTCAACCACCACCAGGTGTTCGACACCACCAACTGCCGGGCGGCGCTGAAGGGCACCGGCGTCGAGTGCCCCCACATCACCACCTACCTCAACCAGATCCTGCGCTACTACCGGGACCACGTCGACCTGCCCTGGCGGTTCGACCACCCCTCCTAAGGGGCAAAAAGCTGGTGTGGGGCGGACGCTGAGCTTGGAGAGGAGGGGCTGCTTTCTGCCCCTTAGGAGTAGGGGGCGGGGCTCCGCCTGACTGCACCGCCCTGGCGGCCGCGGATGGCTGTCGCTCGGGCGAGGGCGCCCTCCGTGGTCACCCCCTCCGGCTCCAGCTCAACTCAGCCACTCAGCAGCGCCGCCAGCTGCTTGACCAGCTTCCACAGGGGCGGGCGGTCGTCGGGGTCCTTGGCCAGCATGGCGGCGAGCTGCGCGGCGACCGGCGGCGGCACGTCGGGGCGCAGCGTCCGCAGGTCGGGCGGCGGCTGGGACACGATCGCCGCCAGCGACTGGGCGGTGGTGGGGCTGAAGGGCGGGCGGCCGGCGAGCAGGTGGTACAGGGTCGCGCCCAGGCTGTACACGTCGGCGCTGGGCTCCACCCACTTGGCGTCGCTCACCTGCTCGGGCGGCATGTAGGCCATGGTGCCCAGGCCGAGGCCGCTGGCGGTGAGGGTGCGCAGGGTCGACTCGAGGTCCTTGGCGATCCCGAAGTCGCACAGCTTGGCCACCCCCTGCGGGGTCAGCACGATGTTGGCGGGCTTGACGTCGCGGTGCACCACCCCCACCTCCGCCGCGGCGGCCAGCGCCTGCGCGACCTGGTGCCCGATCTGCAGCGCGTGGGCGACGGGCAGCGGGCCCTGCTTCGCCACGACGTCCCGCGCCGACGGCCCCTCCACCAGCTCCATGACGCTGTAGGCGCGACCCGCCGCCACGCGCACGTCGTACACCGCCACGATGAAGGGGCTGCTCAGGCGCGCCACGGTGGAGGCCTCGCGCAAGAAGCGCTCGAACTCGAGGGAGCCGGGCTGCACCGTGTCGCGCAGCACCTTGAGCGCGACCGCGCGCCCGCCGTGGGGGAGCCAGCGCGCCGCGTACACCTTGCCCGCCGCGCCGCTGCCGAGCTCCCGCAGGAGCTCGAACTCCTCGCGCGGCACCACGGGGTCCTCGAGGCGCCGCGGGGCGCGCCGGCGGCCGCGGACGCCGCGCCCCAGCAGCGTGACCCGCAGCAGGTGCGACCCCACCCGCAGGGCGTCCCCCCCGAAGGCCTCGACCGCCGCTCGGGGGGGCAGCCGCTCGTCGTTGAGGAACGAGCCCGCCGGGTGGCCGAGGTCCATGAGGAGGAGCCCCTCGGCCTCCAGCTTGGCCGCCACGTGCTGCGGCCCCAGCGCCGGGTCCCGCAGGACGAGATGCGCGCCCGGCCCCTGACCGATCGCGCCGCTCTGACCGGGCGCGAGGCTCAGCGCTCCGCCCGCGCTCGGTCCGGCCTCGACGGTGAGCTGCGCCTCCACCGCGGGCTAGCTCGCGCCGGCCGCCGCCCGAATGCCCGCCAGCACCCGCTCCCAGTCGAACGCCGGCCCGGGGTCGCGCTTGTTGCGGCTCACGTGGTAGTGCGCGATGAGCGGGTAGTCGCGCAGCTTGGCGCGGTAGTCGGCGATCGACTGCAGCCAGGCCGCCCGCTCCTCCTCGGTGGGGGTCTCGCCCGCCTTGGGCGGCGCGTTGGGCGGCGGCTCGGGCAGGTCGGGCAGGTAGGTCGTGATCATGCCGCCCTGCGCGTCGCGCGGCACGTCGAGGTCGAGGTGCGGGAGCGCCGCCTGCTCGAGGGCGCGGAACAGGCGGATCAGGGTGCGGTACTGCGCGTCGGTGAAGTCGTACTGCTCGCAGGTCGAGCCCTGGATCTCGCCGGTGATCGGCTCGGGCCGGGCCGGGCGGGCCACGTAGCCGGGGGTGCGGATGCCGGCGGCGTACTTGCGCAGCGGCCGGAAGTACACCCCCTCGGCGTCGGCCCGGTAGCGGCCGCGGAGCCCCTGCTCGCGCCCGTCGAGGCACAGGAGGCCCCGGTGGGCGATCTCGATCCCCACCGCCACCTCGTTCGCCCACCCGGCGTGCCAGGCGCGCTCCGCCAGGTCGAGGGTCTGATAGAGGGTGCCGTCGAGGTCGAGCAGGAAGTGGCAGGAGAGGCCGCGCTGCTCCAGCACCTCGAAGCACATGGACGAGGTGTCGCAGGCGTCGAGGTGCACCACCACCTGGTGAACGCCGCGGCGCGCCTCGGCGAGGGTGAGGCCGTCGCGCTTGGCCCACGACAGGGCGACGCGGGTGTCGTAGTGGCCGCCGGGGTAGGCGTCGTACCCGGTGGGGTCGTGCCAGGTGACCACCGGGGCGCCGATCGAGAAGGCGTGCCCCGCCAGGATCACCGCGTTCTCCAAAGGCAGGTCGACGCACAGGCGCTGGGCGCCGCCGGGGCCGACGCTCCAGGTGTAGCCCGGCCGCCCGTCCGCGCCCGCGCGCAGCGGCGCCTCCTCCGCCGCGCGGCCGCCGGCGGGGAGCGTCCGCACGCGCCCGCTGGCCGCGCCCCCGGCGGCGTCGGCGGCGGCCACCTCGACCTCGACCCGCTCGTCGCCCGCTCCCGGCTCGGCCGAGGCGTGGGCGCCGGTGAGGAGGAAGCTGCCGCGGAGCGCCCGCGCCCCGCCGGCGAAGCGGCCCTCCTCGTCGGACAGCCCGAGGTCCTCCCCGTCGAGGGTCGCGCGCACGCCCTGCAGGGGGACGGCGCCGTGGCGGGTGACCGCCCGCACCTCGACCTCGACCGCGGGCGTCGCCTCCTCCAGGGCCTCCAGCAGGGCGATCGGGTTGTTGTGCCACACCAGCCGAGTCGCCGGCAGCGGGACGCCCGCCGCCACGGCCAGGGGCCACCAGATGTACGGGCGCCACTGCGCCTCCAGGCGCGCCTCGTCGATGAAGAACCGGCGCAGCCCGACCAGGCGGCGGATCGCCGGCTGCAGGTCGACCGCCCACTCGCTGGTGAACCGGCAGGCGAAGCGGCGCAGGCGCGTGGCGTCGCGCTGCTCGCCGTAGAAGCGGGCCACCTCGTCGGCGCTGAGCACGAGGTTGGCGAGGTCCCACCAGTCGGTGTTGGCGCCGCGCAGGACCTCGAGCACCGCCTGCGCGTCGACGTTGAAGTCGGCGTCGCCGTCCTCGGCCCGCGGCCAGGAGGGGGTCAGGTTCTCCTCGGAGAACAGCTCCCAGTGGGTCACGCCCACCGCCTGGCCGGGCGGACCGTAGGCGCCCGAGAGCCACAGGGGCTCGCCCTTGCGGACGCGGGCGCCGCTCACCCGGACCACGTCGCCGCGGCGCAGCTCGGCGGGCAGGTCGGCCGGAGCGATCTGCTCGCGGCCCTGCCACCGGGTCAGCCAGGGGAAGCGCGCGAGGTCCCCCGACGCCGGGCCGAGGTGCATGACCAGGCTGTAGTAGGGGACCTCCCGGTCGGCGGCGAAGGGGGCGGGGCTCGCCCCGCCGGCGATCCGGTTGAGCGTGGCGCCCAGGGCCACGTGGCGGCACAGGACGAAGCTGGTGCTGCCGAAGGCGCCCTGGCAGCTGCCCTGTTCGGTCCCCAGCCGCGCGGCGACGACCTCCCCGTCGGCGCAGGCCGAGACGACGCTGCCGGGCGGCGCGTGGAGGTGCAGCCCGCCGTGCCACAGCGTGTTCTCGCCCACCGGGTAGTAGCCGAAGCGGTGCTCCACCTCGGTGTGGCGGTAGTAGCGCGCGACCCCGTCGGGATCGACGGCGAGGCCCCGGCCGAGGTCGAGGGGGAAGCAGTAGGCGCTCACGCGCGACCTCCGCGGCTCATAGCGAGGGAACGAACGGGGGCAGCGCGAGCTCGAACACGTGGCGCTCGCCGGTCTCGCGCTCGGCCGCCTCGTCGATCGCGCCCGGGAAGCTGACCTCGCAGGTGCCCGCGCGCAGCTTCTCCAGGCGGACCTTGCCCTCCTCGTCGAGCTCCCCCTGCTTGACCCGGCTGTCGGGGAGCGCGATCCGGTAGGCCGCCCCGGCCATGGGCGCGCCGCCGGGCCCCACCAGCTGCACCTCGATCCAGGCGTCGCGCTTGCGCTTGCCGCGGCCCTTGGCCGCCACGGCGAAGGTCCGGGTGGCGTCGAGCTGCACGGTCCACTCCGCCTTGGTGAGCCCGCAGGCCGCGCAGGGGGCGTCGTCGGGGATGGCGTCGTCGTCGCAGTGGGACCAGGGCACGGGCGCAGCCTCCATGCGCAGATACCGAACTATAACGCGCGCGGGCCGCCGCCGCTCACGGACCCGTATCTCTCGGCCGAGGCGGCGTCCAGGACAGTGGCAGTCCTTGTCGGTGACGTTCTGACCGGCCTCAGACCTCGTGGTCGTGGTCGTGGTCGTGGTCGAACACGAGCGCGAGCGCGAGTGACCAACCAGCCGCGGCGAAGAGGGACGAGAAGGCTGGAGTCGTTTCTTCCCGCCCGCTCAGGGATCGAGGCCGTCCCCGCGCAGCGCCTCCAGCGCCTCGACCACCGCCTCGAGCTCGGCGAGGGCCTCCGACCCTTCGCTGGCGACGCGCTCGGTGAGCGCCTCCACCCGCGGCAGCAGCGGCCGCGCCGCCGCCGAGCGCTTGGCGGCCACCAGCTTGGAGCAGGCCCGCCGCAGGTCGTCGGTCGCTTGATCGGCGCGCCCCCGGATCAGCTCCAGCCAGGCCAGCCGGACCCACCAGCCGCCGGAGAAGTCGACCCGGTGGTGCAGCACGCTCCGCACGGCGGGGGCGAGGCGGGAGTCGCGGTGCTTGTGGGCCAGGCGCCAGGCGCGCGGCAGGGCCTGGTCCTGCTTCCAGTCCACGATCCCCGACTCGAGCGAGCGCAGGCCAGCCTCGAAGGCGCCCTGGTCGCGACCCAGGGTGTCGAGGATGCACAGCTGGTAGAAGCTGTAGGTCTTGATCCAGGGGCCGCCGGTCTGCACGGCCAGCGCCGCCTGCACGTCCTCGAGGGCCAGCTCGAGCTGCCCCTCCAGGTAGCGGGCGTAGCCGCGGATCGCCATCAGCTCCGCGCGGCGCGAGCGGTCGTCGACCCGCGGCAGCAGCCTGGCGAGCCGCCGCAGGCACTCGCTGGTCTCCCCTCCCTCGGCCAGGACGAAGCACAGGCCCGTCTCCAGCGCCTGCCGGGCCCCCTCGTCGGGCGCCAGCTCGATGGCGCGCCGCACCGTGGGCAGCATGCGCCGCCGGGCCCCGTTCGACTGGATGCGGACCGCGAGCATCTCGCTCAGGCGCCGCTGCGGCTCGTACTGCTCGGGGACCAGCTCGGCGATGGCCTCGCACAGGGAGACGTTGGGGAAGTCGTCCAGCGGGTTCGCGTAGTCGATCACGCCCAGGGCCACGTCCTCCGCCAGCGGCCGCGCCGGGGCCAGCGCCCGCGCCAGGCGGCAGGCGTCGATCAGCTGCCCCTCCTCGCCCGCCGACAGCCCGTCGCGCCGGGCGCGCTGCAGGAGCGCGCGGGCCCGACGCGTCGCCTCCTCCGCCAGCCGCGCCCGCTCGGCGCCGTCCGGCCCTGCCGGCAGCCCCGCCAGGCACGCCAGGGCCTCGGTCGGCATCCGCCGCTGCAGCGCCTGCTCGACCCGCGACAGGGCGACCGTCCAGCGCAGCGCGGTCGGGAGGTCGTCGACCTCCTCCAGCAGGCGGGCCGCCTCCTCGGGCTTGCCCAGGGCCAGGAGGGCGCGGGCGCGCACCTTCCGGTCGGGGAGCTCCTCCGCCCCCGCCACGGCGGCGTAGGCGTCGAGGTCGGCCAGCGCCTCCCGCGCCTCGCTGGCGGCGGCGAACCCGGCCCGGGCGCGGGCCCAGGCGCGCCAGCGACGGAGCTCGGGCCGCTCCACCCCGCGCGCCAGGGCGGCGGACAGGTCCCCCACGCCGGCGGCGGGGTCGGCGCTGGTGGTGAGGGCGGCCACCGCGCCCCGCAGCGCGAGGGCCTCGGGGCGCGGGGACGACGCCACCGCGCCGG
>JAWLGW010000249.1:0-7897 GCA_041690735.1 Planctomycetota bacterium | reverse complement strand
GGCGCGGTGGGCTGCGCTCAACGAGCAGCTGGCGGCGGACGACCTCGACGACCTGCTGCGAGCAGAGCTGGGGGCCAAGCGCGACCGGGCCCACCGCGAGCTCCTCGACCGACGGGACGAGCTGGAGCAGACCCGAGCGGCGGCCGCGGCCGCCAGCTGGCAGGAGGAGGTGCGCGCCCGCGCCGAGGCAGACGGGCCAGCGCTGCCCGCACGGTCGCCAGCTCCGGGTCTGATCGGAGACATCGCCACGTTGGGGCGACGCCTGTGGGAGACGGCCGAGCACACGTACGGCGCCTGGAGTCTCCGCGCCGCGCGGGCCCACATGGGAGCTCGAGACCTCGCCGGCGCCGTCGCGATGGCGACGGCCCGGTTGGAGCGCGCCCCCGGCGACTGGGAGGCCCGGGAGGTGAGGTCCCGCGCCTACCTGTACCTGGGGGAGTCCGAGCGGGCGCTTCAGGACGCCGACGAAGCGCTGGCAGAGCTCGCGGGACGACCCGACGACCACGGGAGCCCTGGCGACCTGTTGTGCACCCGAGCGCGAGCCCTGTATGACCTCGAGGGGTACGCCGAGGCAGAAGAAGCCAGCACGCGGGCGATCGCCGCCGTTCCCCAGTGGCCGTATCCGCACTACGTCCGAGCCCTGGCACGCCTGGAGCTCGGCCGCCCGCAGGACGCGCTCCTAGACTGCGACGAGGTGGTGCGTCTAGGGCCCAGGTGGAGCCGCGGGCTGCAAGCGCGAGGGCACGCGCTGTCGGCGTGCGGCCGCTTGGACGAGGCGGCTGCCGCGTACGCTGCGGCGCTCCGAGAGGATCCCTGGAGCGCGGAGGTGCATGCCAGCCTGGGTTGGCTGGCCCTCGAGCGGGGAGACCTGCAGGAGGCGCAGGAGCACCTGACGTCGTCCCTGCGCATCGAGGCCACTTCCCACGCGCACAGCCTCCGCGCGAGCGTGCGCATTCTGCTCGGCGCGCTCCCGCAAGCACTCCGCGACCTCGAGCGGGCGGTCCAGCTCCCCGACAACAGCCCGGAGACCGCTCTGTCGCGAAGCCTCCTGAACGTGGCGCTCGATCGCCGCGACACAGGTCGCGCCGAGCTGGAGCGGGCGCTCACGCTCGGTCGAGCCGAGCTGGAGCGGCGGCGCGATCCTCCGGCGCGCCGCAGCGTTCCCGTGTACTCCGCCCTGTGGCTGGCGGCGCTGTTCGACGACCGCGCCGCGCTGGAGCACGTCCCCGAGCGGGAGGGCTGGCGGCGAGAGCTCGTCCGGCTCGTGGCAGGAGAGGGCCAAGTCGACGCCTTCGAAGCGGCCGTCGTGGCCGAGCAAGACGACAGCGAAGCGCGCAGCGCACGCTGCCAGCTCGAGACGTTCGCGGGAGCCCTGGCGGAGCGAGCCGGCGAGACGGAGCGAGCCCTCGCCCACTACGAGCGCGCTCTCACGACCGAGCAGCGGCCGGAGTTCGCCTTTCAGTGGTCCGCGATTCGGGCGGGCCAACTGCGGGGAGACCTTCCCCTCCGACTCCCCGAGCCGCCTCCGCCCCCCGAGGCGCCCCCCTTCGACGCCGATCCGCCGCCGCCCCGCGCCGCGGCCCGCAGCGACGGGCTGGTCGACCGGCTCGAGCGCCTGGCGAGGCTCCACGAGCAAGGCGCCCTCTCAGCCGACGAGTTCGCGCAGCTCAAGGCGCGGCTCCTCGCCGAGTGACCGGAGCACACATGAACCCGACCTGGGTGATCGAGGCGCCCGCTCAACCCTCGTCGCGCAGCGACGGCCGCGGCGAGCGCGCGGCGGGGCGGGGCGCCGACGCGCGGGTCGCGGGCGCCTGACCGACCCCACTCCGGCTCGCCGCTCGCCGCTCCCCGGCTCGCCGCTCCCCGACTCGCCGGTCCCCGACTCGCCGCTCCCCGACTCGCCGCTCCCCGACTCGCCGCTCCCTGGCTCGCTGGTTAAGATCCTCGCCATGGCTCAGCAAGACGGCACCGCCTTCGACCTCGAGGCGCTCAGCAGCGAGCGCGGCACTCACGAGCTGCGGCTGCGCGGGCGCATGTATGCCGACGTGGCGCCGGCGCTGAAGGGCGACCTCATGCGCCTGGTCGAGGAGGGGGCGCTCAAGGGGCTGATCGTCGACGCCCGCGAGCTGGAGCAGATCGACTCCTCGGGGCTCAACGTGTTCGTGCAGCTCCTCAAGCAGCTGCGCCCCGCCGGGGGCAAGATCGTGTTCTTCGGCCTCAACCCGAACATCCGCCGCGTGTTCGACATCACCAAGCTGGCGCGGGTGATGGGCGTGGAGGAGTCGCGGGCCGACGCGGTCGGCGCGCTGGAGGGCTGAGCTGACCGCCCCGAAGGACGCGCACGAGGACTCCTTGGGCGAGGTGGACCTCGAGGAGATCGAGCGGCACCTCAAGGTCCTCGAGCGGGCCCTGCCCGCCCCCAAGGAGGACTACGACTCCACCCGCGCCCACCTGGAGCGAGCGGCCTTTCCCAAGTTCGTCGCCTGGCTGGGCCCCCGCGGCGTGCCGACCGGACCGCACGCCCGCCGGCAGCTCGAGGACGACGCCCGAGTCGTGGTCGAGGAGGTGGGCAAGGCCTGGACGCCGCGCCCCTCCCCCGAGGACGTGGAGTGGGTCGCCAACCGGATCGTGCTCGACATCGTCGGCACCGGGCCCCTGCAGCAGTTCCTCGACGACCCCGAGGTCTCCGAGATCATGGTCAACGGCCCGGGCGAGGTGCTGGTCGAGAAGGGCGGCCGGCTCGGCCGCACGCCGGTCCGCTTCCGCGACGAGGCCCACCTGATCCACATCATCCGCAAGATCGCCGAGCGGATCGACCGGCGGATCGACTTCAACCAGCCCACCCTCGACGGCCGCCTCCCCGACGGCTCGCGCGTCCACGCGATCCTGCCGCCCCTCGCCCTGGGCGGGCCGGCGCTCACGATCCGCAAGTACGGCGCCCGCTATCAGCAGCTCGAGGACCTGGTCTCCCAGGGGACGATCCGCCCCGAGATGGCCTACTACCTGGGGGCCTGCGTGAAGGCCCGCCTGAACATCGCGATCGGCGGCCCCTCGGCCTCGGGCAAGACCACCACCCTCAACGTGCTGGCCACCCAGATCCCCACCTACGAGCGGCTGATCACGATCGAGGAGCTGGCGGAGCTCGACTTCACCCAGTCGCACAACCACGTGATCCGCCTGCAGGCCCGCACCCCCAACAGCGAGGGGGTGGGCGCCTTCACCGTGCGGCAGCTGGTCCGCGAGGCGCTGCGCATGCGCGCCGACCGGATCGTGGTCGGCGAGGCCCGCGGGCCCGAGATGATCGACGTGATCCAGGCCATGCGCTGCGGCCACGACGGGTCCATGACCACGATCCACGCCAGCTCGCCCGAGGACGTGATCGAGCGCGCGGTGACGATCTCGCTGTTCGGCAACGTGGGCTTCGCCGAGGACAGCCTGCGGCGCATGATCGCCGACGCCCTGGACGTGGTGGTCGTCCTGGCGCGGTTCGCCGACGGCAGCCGGCGCATGGTGCGCGTGGTCGAGCCGTACCTCGACGAGGACAAGCAGCTCGCCTTCAACGAGGTGTTCCGGTTCGACCACACCGGCTACGACGGCGACCGCCCCCTGGGCACCTTCCGGTGGGTCGGCCCCTCGCGGCACCAGCAGCGGTTCGGGCAGATGGGGATCGACCTGCCCGAGGCCGCCCTGGGCGAGCTGAGCTGATGGCCGGCGAGCCGGAGACCTTCCTCGAGCTGCGCACCGGCGCCACGCTGCAGTCGATCCGGGTGCTCAACGACCTGCTCGAGGTCGCCCTGCGCGCCCTGGGGATCGAGGAGAGCCTGCGCCACGACCTGGCCCTGGGCGTGGCCGAGCTGGTGGCGAACGTGTGCGAGCACGAGTACGGGGAGGGGGAGGACGGCGTCGTCGCCCTGCGCCTGGAGGGGGGCCCCCGGGAGATCCGCCTGGCCGTCACCAGCCAGGGCCCCCGATTCGACCTGGAGGGCGCGCTGCGCCGCGCCGCCGAGAGCGACCCGCTGGAGGCCCTGCAGGGGAGCGGCCTGGGGCTGCCCATGCTGGCGGAGCTGTTCGACGCCCTCGATCACCACTACGAGGAGGGCGTCGGCAACCGGATCACGCTGCGCAAGCAGCGGGGCTGAGCCAGGGCGCTACGGCGCCCACGCGACGACGCGGGCTCGACCGCCAGACACCAAGAGAGGCTGCTGTCGCGGCGTGAAGGCTCCCCGGCGGTTCAGCGGTTCGTCGTCAGCACCCGCGCGAACGCCGCCCGCAGCGCGCCCGCCGCGTGGTCGAAGGCTCGGTCCGCCGCCGGGATCGCGCCCGCGAGGTTGAGGAAGCCGTGCACCAGGCCCTCGAACATCGTGTCCTCGACCTCGACGCCCGCGGCCTTCAGCTTGGCGGCGTAGGCCCGCCCCTCGTCGACCAGCGGGTCGAACCCGGCGGTGAGCACGCAGGCGGGCGCCACGCCCGCGACGTCTTCCGCGCGCAGGGGGGACACGACCGGGTCGGCGCGGCGGGCGCGGTCGGGCTGGTAGTGGTCCTTGAACCAGGTGATGTCCTCCCGCGACAGCAGGAAGCCCTCGCCGAAGGTGTCGTACGAGGGCGCCTCGCGGGACATGTCGAGGCCCGGGTAGATCAGCAGCTGGAAGCAGGGCGCCCCCAGCCCCTCGTCGCGGGCCCGCTGCGCGACCACCGCGGACAGGTTGCCGCCGGCGCTGTCGCCGCCGACCGCGATCCGGGCGGGGTCGACGCCCAGGGCGGCGCCCTCGGCGACCAGCCAGCGCAGGGCGGCGAAGGCGTCCTCGGCCGCGGCCGGGCAGCGGTGCACGGGGGCCCGACGGTAGTGGACGGCGACCACCCGGCAGCCCGCCTGGGCGGCGAAGCGACGGCACACACCGTCGTGAGTGTCGAGGTCCCCCAGCACCCAGCCGCCGCCGTGGAAGAACAGCAGCGCCGGCCCGGGTGAGGCCGCGCCGGGCGGCGTGTACACCCGCGCCGGCACCTCGCCCCCGGGTCCGGCGAAGGACGCCTCGCGCGCGCGCACCTGCCCGTAGCCCGACGGCGCCAGCAGCGACGCCGTCCGCCGGAAGTTGCGCCGCGCCTCCTCCACCGACTCCCCGGTGAGGGACGGCGGCCGCAGGAGCGACTCCAGCCGCAGCAGCCACTGGACGTCGGGGTCGAGGCGGCGGCCGGCGCGGACCACGGGCCGACCGCGGAGCACGCCCCGCACGGGAGCGCGCAGGGCCAGGCGAGCGAGGAGCGGGCTGGGGGTCATGCGGGCCATATTAAGGAGGCGTCCAGGAACGGATCCAGCACTCCTTGTCGGTGACGTCCTGACCGGGCTCGAGACGTCGCGCTCGCGCTCGCGCTCGTGGTCGACCACGACCACGACCACGACCACGAGCGCGAGCGACCAAGGCAGCCGCACCGAGGGCCGGCGAGAGCGCTGGAGGAGTTCCTGGACGCGTCCCAACCCGGACCCCACCCGCGGTCGGCGCTCCGCCGGACGCCGCCCCGTCGCCGCCCAGGACACCCCGCCCTCCGGGGAACCCGCCGCCTGCCCTAGAATCCTCCGCTGGTGACGCCCTACGACGACCGCGACCTCGCTGCGCTGGCCCTGGCCCGGGGCCTGGTGCGCCCCGACGCCTTGCCCGCGGTCCTCCCGATCGCCTGGCGGGGCGAGCTCGCCCGTCACCTCGTGGCCCGGGGCCTGGTCCCGCCGGCCGCCATGCAGGCGCTGCTGGGCGAGCTGGCCCGGCACGCCCGCGCCTGCGACCGCTGCCAGCGCCGCTTCTGCGCCCTGCCAGCCCCCACCCCCCGCCGGCGCCCGTGCCCCGCCTGCGGCGCGCTGTTCGACCTGCCGCCCCACCCGGCCGGCCCGCCGCGGGATCGGCTGCCGCCCGTCGCCGACGCGCGCGCGTCGGCGTCGGGGCCGACCCCCCATGGCTCGGAGCGCGGCGTGCGCTCGGCCTCCGTCCGCGCCGGCCCCGGCACCACCGCGCGCTTCGCGGCCGACGAGGGCCCCACCCACCGCGGGCCGGCCGCGGCGCCCGCCAGCGCGCTGCGCCCCTCCTGGGAGGGCGGGTCGTCGCGCGGGTCGTCGCGCGGGTCGTCGCGCGGATTGGGGCCGGTGCCCGGCAGCCCACGCGAGCTGCTGCCCGGCGACCCGATCGCCAGCTACGTGATCCTGCACGAGGTCTCGCGGGGCGCCATGGGGGTCGTGTATCGAGCCCGCCACGCCGAGCTCGATCGCGAGGTGGCGCTCAAGCGCATGCTCCACCACGTGGCCGACGAGGAGGGGCTGGCCCGCTTCGCCCGCGAGGGGGAGGCGCTGGCCCGCCTCGACCACCCCAACGTCGTCCGCGTGTTCGACATGGACGTCGACGCCGAGGGCTGCCCGTACCTCGCCATGGAGTTCGTGGAGGGCGGGCGCACCCTCAAGGACGTCGCCGACGAGGAGGGGCCGCTGCCCGTGGCCGCGGCCGCAGCCTTGCTGGCGCCCCTGACGCGCGGGGTCGCCCACATGCACGAGCGGAGCGTGCTCCACCGCGACCTCAAGCTGGCGAACGTCCTGCTCCGCCGCGACGGGACGCCCCACGGTAGTCCCCTGGTGGCCGACTTCGGGCTGGTGCACCTGACCGACCGCAACACGCGGCTCACCGGCGCCGGCGACATGCTGGGGACGCCGGTGTTCATGGCCCCCGAGGTGATCCGGGGCGAGGACGAGGGGACCGACCCCCGCGTGGACGTGTACTCCCTGGGCGTCATGCTGTTCCGGCTGGTCGCCGGCCGGTTCCCCTTCTACGCCGACCGGCCCACGGTCCTCTTCCAGCTGGTCCTCGAGGCGCCGCTCCGCCTGCCCGACGGCCTGAGCGAGGACGCCTGCGCGGTGCTCGAGCGGGCCCTGGCCCGCCCGCGGGGCGACCGCTACCCCACCGCCGCTGCGCTGGCGGAGGACCTCGAGGCCCTGGCGGCCGGCGAACCCGTCTCCGTCCGGCGCATGTCGCGGGAGGAGCGGCTGCGCTACTGGGCTCGCCGTCACCCGGTGTCGGCGGCGGCGCCGTTCCTGCTCGCGGTCCTGCTGGCGGTGACGGTGGGCGCGGGCTGGGCGCTGCGCGTCCGCGGCGCCCGGGCGCGGGCCGCCGAGCTGAACGAGGCGGCGGCGGCGCTGGGTCAGCTGCACGAGCAGCTCCAGGCGCGCCAGGGGCGCTCCGCCGCGCAGGTGCTGGCGCGGCTGGAGCAGGCGCTGGCGCAGGCTCGCGCGCTGCTCGAGCGGAGCGACGAGCTGGGGGCGGCCGCCGACGTGCCGCGGCGGGCGCTCGCGGAGCGGGTGGCGACCCTGAGCGCTGCCCGGGCGCGGGCGCTCCTCGCGCTGGAGCTCGAGGCGGGGGTGCCCGACGACCCGCAGGGCCGCGCCGCCCTCGCCGGGCGGATCGCCGCGGTCCCTGCCCCGGCGGACCTGTCGGGGCGCCCCGCGCTGCTGGACCAGGCCCGGCGCGGCGCCGCCCTGATTCGCTGCGGCCGGGTGGCCGAGGGGGCCGCCCTCCTGGAGCGCGCGGTCGAGGCCGGCGCCAGCGAGCCCGAGGTCGACGGCTGGGCGCGCGAGCTGGCCTGGGCGCTCCTGCTGCAAGGGCGGGCCGAGGAGGCGGCGGCGCGCATGTATGCCCGCTCGGCGACCGACCGGGCGGCGCTGGCGCTCAGGCGGGCGGCGGTGGGCGACCGCGAGGCGCTGGCGGCGGCCGCGCGCACCGCCCCCCAGGTGAGCGGCGCCGAGGGCGAGCTCCTGCGGGCGCGCCTGACCTGGGAGCAGCGCCGCAGCGCGGCGCCCGCCGGCTGGCAGGCCGCAGACGCCGAGGCGCTGCGGGTCCTCGATCAGGTGCGGCGCGTGTCCGACCCG
>JAWLGW010000248.1:3853-7907 GCA_041690735.1 Planctomycetota bacterium | reverse complement strand
CGGCGGTCACCCGCCCGTCCGCGTCGCAGGCGCCCAGCTGGCGCAGCAGCTCGTCGGCCGCCGCCCAGGCGGCCGCGGGTGGCGGGTCGAGCCAGCGCAGGTCGGCGGGGGCGAGGGGCGCGTCGTCGAGGCGCGCCGCGCGCACGGCCAGCGCCACTCCGGAGAGGTCGTGGCGGAGCAGCTCGGGGACGTCGGCCAGGGGGCGGCGGTCGTGGTCGTTCCTGGTGAACAGCCGCAGGCACCGCCCCGGGCCCTGGCGCCCCGCCCGGTGCGCCCGCTGGGTGGCCGACGCGCGCGAGGCGAGGCGGGTCACCAGCTCGGTGAGGCCGCTGCGCGGCGAGGTCTCGGCCACTCGGACCAGCCCGGAGTCGACCACCGCCTCGACCCCGTCGATCGTGAGCGAGGACTCAGCCACGTTGGTGGCCAGGATCACCTTGCGGCGGCGGCTCGGGCGCAGGGCGGCATCGGTGGCCTCCCGCCCCAGGCCGCCGTGCAGCGGTGCCAGGACCAGGTCCGCCCGGCGGGCCAGCCCCGCCAGCGCGCGCTCGGCCCGGCGGATCTCCCCCAGGCCGGGCAGGAACACCAGCACGTGCCCCTGCAGCCCCTCCTCGACCAGCCGCCCCACCGCCGCGGCCACCCGATCCTCGAGGGCGCGGTCGTCCCGGCGGGGGGCGTGCTCGATCGCGACCGGATACAGCCGCCCCGCCACCTCGAGGGGCGTCGCGCCCAGGTAGTCGGCGACTCGGGCGGCGTCGAGGGTGGCCGACATGACCACCAGGCGCAGGTCGGGGCGGCGCCGCCGGGCCCGGTCGAGCAGCGCCAGGGCGAGGTCGGTGTCGACGTGGCGCTCGTGGAGCTCGTCGAGGACGACCGCGTACACCCCCCGCAGCGGGTCCCCCTGCGCGCTCGCCAGCCGCCGGGTGAGCACCCCCTCGGTGAGGAACCGCAGGCGCGTGCGCGGCCCCGCCCGCTGCTCGAAGCGGACCTGGTAGCCCACCTCCTCGCCTACCGACTGGCCGCGCTCGGCCGCCACCCGCTCCGCCGCCAGGCGCGCCGCCAGCCGGCGCGGCTCCAGCACCCACACCTCGCCGTCGCCGGCTCGCCGGGCGGCGTCGAGCAGCGCGGGCGGCACCCGGGTCGTCTTGCCGGCGCCGGGCTCCGCCACCACCACCGCGGCTCGCCGGGCGTCGAGGGCGCTGAGCAGCGCGGGCAGGTGGGGATCGATCGGGAGCGGCTCGGCCACGGAGGGAGCTAAGATACTCGGGAGGATACCTCGGGTCGCCACTCCATCCCGGCGCACAAGCGGAGGCTTCCCCGTAGAATGCGCCGCGGTGAACCACAGCACGACCCTCGACCTCAAGGCGCTGCGCTCCGCCCTCCGGGACCCGGACGGCCGGAGCTTCAAGGGCAAGCAGTTCAACCGCTACGACCTGCTGGACGAGATCGCCCGCGGCGGCATGGGGATCGTGTTCCGGGCGCAGCACCGGGAGCTGGGGTCGCTGGTCGCCCTCAAGCTGCTCGCTCAGGCCGACCCGAGCCCCGAGGCGATCGCCCGCTTCCGCCGCGAGGCGCGCGTCCTCGCCAAGATCAAGCACCCGAACGTGGTGGGGATCTCGGACCTGGGCGAGGACTCGGGGATCGCCTTCCTCGCCATGGAGCTGATCGAGGGGCGGAGCCTCCAGGACCTGGTGGAGGACCTCAAGACCAAGCGCACCCTGCCGAGCTTCCAGCAGGCGATCGAGATGTGCCTGGCGATCGCCCAGGCGCTGGCCCACTGCCACGAGGTGGGGGCCGTGCACCGCGACGTCAAGCCGCACAACATCCTGATCGAGGAGGCGACGGGGCGCGCGGTGCTGACCGACTTCGGCCTGGTCAAGCGGGACGAGGCCAAGATGGGCCAGTCCGCCTCCATCAGCGCCGGGGTGTCTCAGACGGGCAAGCTGCTGGGCACCCCGTCCTACATGGCGCCCGAGCAGTTCGAGCCCGACGGATCCTTCGGGCAGGTGGGCCCCAAGTCCGACGTGTGGGGGCTGGGCGCGGTCCTGTACTTCACACTCACCGGCGTGTCGCCGTTCCAGGCCAGCAACGTGGTCGACCTGTACGGCATGGTGATCGGCAAGGAGCCGCCCAAGCCGAGCCAGGTGCGGGCAGCCGTCCCCGAGGCCCTCGACACGGTGGTCATGGAGTGCCTGACCAAGAAGGTCGACCAGCGCCTCTCCATGAGCCAGCTGGTCAAGCGCCTCGAGCTGCTGGCCTCCAACGCCGCCCTCCTCAAGCCCAGGAAGGCCTCCACCGGGGTGGCCCAGGCCCTGGCGCTGATGGGGGTGATCCTGGGGGTCGCCCTCGGCTACGTGACGCTGGTCCAGCCCGAGCAAGGGCGCGAGCTATGGGCGCTGGTGGCAGGGGACGGCGCGTCCGACGCGACCCCGGCCCCCGACCCGGCGCCGGGCACCGAGCCGCCGGCGCCCGAGGAGGGGGACGCGCGGCCCCCGCGGAGCGACGACGAGGTGGCGGCCCTCCGGGTGCAGGCGGACGGGGGCGACGTCGCGGCGCTGGTGCGGCTGGGCGCCCTGCTCCGCTCCGGCCGCGAGGGCGTGCCGCCCGACCTCGAGGGCGCCTACCGCTGCTTCCGCCGGGCCGCCGAGGCCGGGGACGCGCGGGCCATGGTGTTCGTGGGGCAGTTCCTCAGCCAGGGTCGCGGCGTCGACCGCAACCCGCGGGCGGCGGTGGCCTGGTTCCAGCGCGCCGCCAAGCTCGACAACCCCACCGCCATGTTCTGGCTGGGGCACCTGTACAAGGCCGGGCACGTGAGCGGCGAGCCGCAGCCGGCCGAGGCGGCGGCGTGGTTCCGTCGCGCCGCCGAGGCGGCCGGTCGCTCCGAGGGGCACGACACGGTGCGTGAAAAGGCCCGGGCCGAGCTGCGCGCCCTGGGCGAGTCGACCGAGCTGGGGGGCTGAGGCCGGGGCCGTGCGTGCGTAGACGGCCGCCGACCCGCCCGTTTCCACCCCCCGGCGCGCGCCTCGCGGCGGTGGACGCGGCGACCGCTGCCGGCATAGACTGCTGGTGCAGGCCCGCGAACGTCAGCACCTTGCTCGCCGCGGGCAGATGGTGGATGGTGTCGAGGTCATGGCGTTAAAGCCGCTCTCCGAGCTCCGAGCCCTGCTCCAGACCACGCCTCCGGCCGCGCTCGCCGAGCGCTTCGCAGGGCAGGACGTGGTCCTGATCGAGCCGTACGAGAAGGGCCGCGCCTACGGACCGGGTCCGCAGCTCCACCCGGGCGCGCTGTTCATGTTCCTGCCCCGGGCGATGGGCAAGCCCGTCCCCGTCGGCCGCGACTCGCGGGCGGCGGTCCTGCTCGACCACCCGGCGGTGTCGCGGCTGCACCTGGTGCTCGCGTTCACCGACCAGGGTTGGAAGGCCATGGACCGCTCGTCGAACGGCTCCTGGCTGGACGATCAGCGCATGCCCAAGGAGCAGGCGGTGCCCCTGGGCTACGCCTCCAGCGTGCGGCTGGGACGGGCGGTCGTGCTGCGCATGGTGGCGCCCGAGCACCTGCACCGGTACGTGCAGGGGCACAGCGGCGCCGCGCCCACGCCGGCGCCCCCTGTCCCGGCCCGTCCGGTCACGCCGCCGCCGGTCCGCGCCATGCCCCCCAAGTTCGACTTCGAGTTCGGCGCCGACCTCCCGGCCATGCCAGCCGCCCCGACCGTGCGGATCAGCCGCGCGGAGCTGCAGGCGGCGCAGAGCACTCCTTATCCCCCCGCGCCGGCCCCGCCGATCCCGCCGGCCACGCCCGCCCCCCCGCGCCCGCCGGCGGCGCCCCCGCCTCCCGCCGAGCCCCCGCAGAAGCAGAAGGTCTCGGACGACGACATGGAGTTCGAGTTCGACTTCGACTTCGGCAACGACGGCAAGGGCGGCTTCGCTTAGGAGCGGTTAGCTGTTAGCAGTTTGCGGTTAGTGCTGTCGCTCCCACAGCCCCGCCCTGGCGACAGGCTCTGTCTCCGGTGCCAGCGCGTGGAGCGGATCGCGCTTACAATCGAGCGGACTGTCGAGG
>JAWLGW010000248.1:0-3843 GCA_041690735.1 Planctomycetota bacterium | reverse complement strand
CGCGATCGTCGGGATGGTCGCGCTGTTCCTGGTGATGTTCCCGCTCCTGCTGGTGTGGCCCACCCGCCGCTGGCGCATGAACGTGTCCCGGACCTACGCCCGGTGGTGGAGCCGGTGGGTCCTGTGGCTGGGCGGCGTCCGGGTGGTGCTCCGCGGCCGGGAGCACCTGCAGGCGCGGCCCGCGGTGTTCCTGTTCAACCACGTCAACACCCTCGACTTCTTCGTCAACGCCACCTTCGCTCCGCGCGACACCATGGTGTTCGGCAAGCGGGAGCTGTCGCGGGTGCCCTTCCTGGGCTGGGTGTGGTTCTTCGGCGGGCACCCCATGATCGACCGCAAGCGGCGCGCGCAGTGGGAGGGGGTGCTGGCGGACGTCACCGACCACCTCGCGACGGGCCGCTACAACACCATGATCGCCCCCGAGGGCACCCGCAGCCGCGACGGCAAGCTGCTGCCCTTCAAGAAGGGCGCCTTCCACGCCGCCCTGCAGAGCCGCGCCAGCGTGGTGCCCTGCGTCCTGCGGGGCTGCGAGCAGCGGCTGACCCGCGACGGCTTCGTGCCGGGCGTGCTCGAGGTGGACGTGCTGCCGCCGATCGACACCAGCGCCTGGACCGTGGAGACGCTCGAAGCGGAGGTGGAGGCGGTGCGCCGCTCCTACCTCGAGGCGCTCGGGCAGCGTGGCGACGCGGACGTGGCGCCGGCGCGGCCGGATCCGCCCAGGTGATCTACCTGGACCACAACGCCAGCAACCCGCCGGATCCGCGGGTGGTGGAGGCCTACGCCCGAGCCCTCGAGCAGGGGTGGGCGAACCCCTCCAGCCTGCACACGCCGGGGCGCCGGGCGCGGGCCCTGGTCGAGGAGGCGCGCGAGCGGGTCGCCGCCGTGGGCGGGGTGCTCCCGGGGCAGGTGACCTTCACCTCCTCGGGGACCGAGGCCCTCAACCAGGCGCTGGAGACCGTGGCGCCGCCCGGAGGCCCGGCCGTCCGCGTGGTGACGAGCGCCGTCGAGCACCCGGCGGTGCGGGTGAAGCTGGCGGAGCTCGCCGCTTCGGGGCGGGTCGAGGTCAGCGAGGCGCCGGTCGACGCCGCCGGCCGCGTGGACGCCGATGCCTTCGCGGCGGGCCTCCCCGGCGCCGCCCTGGCGGTGCTGATCGCCGCCCAGAACGAGGTCGGGACCGTGCAGCCGACGGGCGCCGTGGGCGCCGCCTGCGCCGCGGCCGGCGTCCCGCTGCTGGTCGACGCCTCGCAGGCCGTGGGGCGCCTGGAGCGCGACTGGGGCGCGACCCCTTGGGACTACCTGGTCCTGTCGGCGCACAAGCTGCGCGCGCCCCGGGGGGCGGCGGCCTTGCTGCACCGCGGCCGGGCGCCCGAGCCGCGCCCCCTCCTGTTGGGAGGCGCTCAGGAGCGCGGCCGCCGCGCCGGCACCGAGGCGGTCCCGGCGATCGCCGCCCTGGGCTTCGCCTGCCGCCTCCTCCAGGAGGGATCGCTGGTTCAAGTGGCCGGCCTGCGCGCGCTGCAGGGCTCCTTCGAGGCCGCCCTACGCGAGCAGGTGCCGGGCCTCACGATCCTCGCTGAGGAGGCGGCGCGGCTGCCCAACACCACGGCGGTGCTGATCGCGGGCCAGGAGAGCGAGGCGCTGCTGGTGGGCCTCGACCTGGCCGGCGTGCACGCCTCCTCGGGCGCGGCCTGCTCGTCGGGCGCGCTGCAGCCGTCCCACGTCTTGGCGGCCATGGGCGTCGCCCCCGAGG
This sequence comes from Planctomycetota bacterium, assembly GCA_041690735.1. Taxonomy (GTDB): domain Bacteria; phylum Planctomycetota; class J058; order J058; family J058; genus JAWLGW01. Next base: position 2,096 of record JAWLGW010000248.1, on the reverse strand, counting down.
CCGCGGCGGGCCGGCTGCGGTTCTCGTTCGGCCCCGAGACGACTGCGGGGGAGCTCGAGCAGGCGGTCGCCGCCCTGGTCAGACTCGTCAACGCTTGAGGCCTCGCACGGGAAACCGCCGCCGCGGCGAGGGCGCGGCAGGGCGCTGGGGCGTCCGGTCCCGGCGCCGGAACGGCAGCGCCAGCAGGTCCACCAGCGCCTGGCCCACGAACCGACCGGGATACAGGACCACCGCCAGGAACAGCAGGAAGCGGTTCACGTCGTCGCTGTAGTGGAAGGGGTCGTCGACGAGGCCGCCCAGCCACCCCATGTTCGAGGTGTCGGGCCGCGGCCGCAGCAGGTAGCCCAGCCCCACGTAGGTGACCGAGGCGCCGACCCACACGCGGGTCTCCCCGCCCCAGCCCAGGTGCACGCGCAAGAAGTACAGGAGGCCGCCCACCAGCGCCGCCGCCGCCACCGCGCGCACCAGCACGCTCGTGAGCGACGGCGCCCCGCGGCTGGTGTCGTCGTCCCCCAGCCCCACCGATCCCATGGGCCGCGGGTCCAGCGACTCGCCCAGATACTCCAGCACGCGCACCTCCTCTCGCTCCTCGACGCTGGGAGCAGGGTAGGGAGGGAGTGCGGCGGGCGCGATTACATCTGCGAGGGGCGTATGGAACGAGGTTCTTCTACGGGCACGGGCACGGGCACGGGCACGGGCACGGGCACGGGCACGGGCACGGGCACGGGCACGAGGAGGCCAACCGCTAGCCCTCGCCCTGCGCCTTGAACAGCGACAGCACGATCACCGCGTCCCAGCCCTTGACCTCGCTGCGCTCGTCGAAGTCGAGCTTGACGATCTGCTTGACCCGGCAGCCCGGGACGTTCTCCTCCATGGCGACCAGGAACTTGACGAGGTCGCGGACCTTGCAGTCGTTGATGATCAGGCGGAAGGGGTACTCCTCGCCGGTGCGGCGGTTGATCACGCCCTCCCGGCTGTGGTTCTCCACGCGCAGCCCGTTGCGGCGGGCCTCGTTGATGAACTTCTGCTGGAAGTCCGCCAGGCCGAGGGCGCCGCCGGCGGCGCCGGCCCGCGCCTCGCGGTCCCGCGCCACCAGATCGCGGAAGTCCTCGTCCACGGCGATCTTCTGCATCTCGTCCAGCAGGCGGACCTCGGTGGCGATCCGGCTGGCCTCCTTGGAGACCTTGCGGTAGTTGAGCAGCGCGAACCCGCCCACGAACACGGTGAGGAGCACCATGACGTAGATGAAGAACGTGAGGACGTCGAACTCCTCCTCCTTGGCGGCCACTAGCGACCTCCGTCCTTGAGCTCGACGATGAACTCGAACGACCACTTGCCCGACTTGGGGTCCAGCCTGGTCTCGCGGGCGTAGCCGGCTAGCTGCTGGTTGTCCTGGAACCGCTTGGCCAGCTCGATCGCCCCTGGTTGATCGGAGGTCGCGCACACGAACCGGCTCTTGCCGGCGGGCCGGGGGTCGACAGACACCTTGAGGACCTCCACCTGCCAGCGGGGGTCGACCTGCCCCTTGGCGAGGGAGAACTGCCGCAGGATCTCGAGGGCCGACAGGCCGGCCCCGTCCTCGCCCGGGCCGCCGCCCCCGTAGCGCGCCCGGAGGGCGTTCGCCTCCTGCTGCATGGAGTGGAAGTAGTTGTCGCCCCCCGAGCGGAGCGGCAGGTGCTCCTGGGTCTGGTCCTCGATCGAGGGGAACACCACCGTGTACAGGTTCTTCTGCAGGGTCTTGACCGCCTCCAGCCGGTTCTTGGTCTCCTGCAGCTCCTGCTTGAGGGTGAAGGCGTACAGGAACGAGAGGGCGAACAGGAGGGTCACGGTGCAGGCCAGGGCCTTCTTGATCAGGGCGAAGGTGCCCCGGTAGACGAACTCCTCCTGCCGAAAGTCCATGCCGCAGTGGTCGATCCCCAGCCCCTTGAGGGCCAGGCCGACCGCGGCGCCGCCCTCCAGGCTCACGCTGGGGGCGCCGCGGCCGTCGCCGTCGCTGGCCCCGAGCTCGCCGGCGATGTCGATCCGGCGGGCGTCGATCTCGAAGTGCTCGCTGAAGACCTGCTCGATCCCGTCCAGGCGGCAGGAGGGGCCCGACA
>JAWLGW010000247.1:0-7909 GCA_041690735.1 Planctomycetota bacterium | reverse complement strand
AACAGAGAATGAGAACAGGGAATGGCTCTGCTGGAGGCAACGCAGTTAGGTCTCGGAGGACGAGCCGTTCGCTGTTCTCGTTGATGTTCCTTCCCTGTTGATATTCCCTGTTCGATAGGGCTCCTCGCGAGGCGCTCCTCGCGTTTTGCGACAGCCTCCCCCCCACCCAGGTCTAGGTCCCCCCGACGAAGCGTGCTCCGGCGGAGGGAGGTCAGTCCTCTCGAGAGCCGTCGGTCCCCTGCAGCTCCTCCGTCACCTCGGTGACCACGCCCTCCACGGGGATCCCGAGGGCGTCCACCAGGAACTGGAGGCGCTCGCGGCACCGGGCCGGGTCGTCCCCGGGGCGGCAGCTGGTGTGCAGTCGCACGGTGCCGTCGTCGAGGATGTCGATCTGGATCCCCTCCAGCGCCTCGGGAGGCAGGCCCTCGGGGGAGGAGGGGAGGGGAGCGGCCGGGTCGCCGTCCGTCGTCACCCGCTCGGCCGCTAGTCGATCGGACCGGCCGGAGCCGGAGCCTCGGGCAGCGCCGGGGCCGCGGGGCTGCTGCCGCCGGTCTCGGGGCGCAGGCGAGCCATCATGCCTCGGACCGCCTGGCGGGTCTGGCGGAGCACCTCCCGCTCGGTGCCGAGCTCGAGCAGCTCTTGCTCCAGCTGAGCGATCTCGCCGCCGATGCGCTGCACGCGCTGCTGCAGCTCGCTCGCCTTGACGAGGGCCTCCTTGGCCTCCTCTCGCTGCTGCTGGACCTGCGCCAGGGCCTGCTGCGACTCGCGGGTCTCCACCTGGATCCGCGCCAGCTCGACCTCCAGGGCCGCCTTCTGGGTCTGCGCCGCCCGGGTGCGCTCGCGCAGGATGTTGGCCCGCTCCTCCAGCTTCGCCAGCTCGCCCTGGCCCGTGAGGAGCTGCTGCTCGAGGCGCTGCTTCTGCTCGGCGTACAGGGCCCGCTCGACCTCCAGGCGGGCCAGCTCGGCGAACTCCTGATCGCGCTCGGTCCGCAGCTTCTCCAGCTCGCTCTTCACCTCGGCCCGCTCGTCGGCCAGGCGTGTCTTGAGCGCCACCACCTGGGCCACCTCGGCCTCGAGGGCGCCCTTCTGCGCCGACACCGCGGCCAGCTCGCCCCGCGCCGAGGCGAGCGCCTCCGCCAGCGTCTCGCGCTCCTGCTGCAGGCGCTCGAGCTCGGTCTGCCGCGCGGCGACCTGCGTGGAGAGCTGCTGGTTCTGCTGCCCCAGCGCCGCGAGGGCCTCCTGGTGCTCGGTCGCCTTGTGGGCCAGGGCCTGCCGCTCCTGCTCCAGGGTGCCCACCTGCGTGCGGGCCTCAGCGACCTGGGTCTCGATCGCCGCCTTCTCCTGGGACACCTGCCCCAGGGTGGTCTTGGCCGAGGCCAGCTGCTCGGACGCCTCGGAGATCTCGCCCTTGACCTCGCGGTTCTGGACGACCAACTCCTCGTACTGGCGCTCCTGCGAGGAGATCGTGGCCTCGTACTGCCGGAGCTTGGTCTCACGGGTGCGAGCGATCTTCGCCAGCTCTGCCTCGTGCAGGCTGGCCTGGGACAGCTGCGCGTCGATCAGCGCCCGCTCGACGATGTTCGGAGCGGCGCAGCCCGCGAGGAGCCCGAGCGTCATGAGCCCAACGATCCGCATCACGACCTCCCCATCCTTCGTCCGGTCATTCGGTCTGGTGCTCGATCAGGGTCTCTCAGAGGTGCGGTCTCGGGGGGACCCTCAGTCCTTTATATCGGGGTGGGCTCCGCGTCGCCATGAGCCCGCTCGATTTCTTGCTGGATCTTTGCGTTTTCGGTTGCTAACCGCTCGTGCGGCCTGCGCACACGCGCCGCCCCAGCGCCCGGGCGGGCCGCGCGTTACTCCCGGCCGTGCTATACCTTAGCCCCAGCCCCGGGGGGATCGTGGAGCGCAGCGCCGAGAACCTGATCTGGATCGACCTCGAGTTCACCAACCTCGACCCGAGCCGCGCCTTCATCATGCAGGCGGCGATGATCGTCACCACCAAGGAGCTCGAGCCGTTGCCGCCGCCAGGGGTCGCGCCCGAGGTGGGCGGCCTGCTGTACGACGTGCAGCTCTCGGCCGAGCAAGCCGGGACCGCCTCCGAGTGGGTGAGGGCGAACCAGGCCGATCAGCTGGCCCGCTCCCAGGGCTCCGACGCGGTCCCGGTCGACATGGTGCAGGACCTGTTCGTGGGCTACCTGCTCCACTGCTGCGAGGTCCCCGACGACAAGCGGCTGCGGCCCCTCCTGGCGGGGAACTCGGTCCACGGCGACCAGGGCTTCATCGAGCACCACATGCCGCGCCTGGCGGAGCTGCTCAGCTTCCGACTCCTCGACGTCACCACGATCAAGGAGATCGCCCGCCGGTGGTGCCCCGACCTGGAGTTCAACAAGAACGACGGGACGATCCGGCACTGGTATCCGGCCACGATCGAGCTCGCGGGGCAGGCCCACGACGCGCTGTACGACATCAAGGGCTCGATCGCCGAGCTCAACTTCTACCGGCACCACGTGTTCGCCGAGCCGGCCCGGCCCAAGCCGATCGGCGAGGCGCCGCCGACCTAGCGTCCCCCGCGCGCGTTGTCGGACCCCGCCGCTACAAACGCGGCGGGAGGGTCCCCTCATGCTCGACGCCACGCCGCGGCTCGTCCGGCACCTCGACGGCAGCCTTCAGCGCGGACAGTGGGGCCTGGTGCGCGTCCGCAGCGCCGCGCCGCGGTCCACGCCCGACGCCTGGGCGTCCATGGAGGGCATCCGCGGGGGAAGCGCGGGCAAGCGCCGCCGCCTGGCGGCGATCCGCGCGCGCCGAAGGCGCTAGCGCCTCCCTATACTCGGGCTCGTGAGCTGGAGCGAACGCGACCGGACCTTCATGGGGCGGGCCCTCGACCTCGCGGCGCGAGGGGACTATCGGGTGGGCACCAACCCCAGGGTGGGCGCGGTCGTGGTCCGGGACGGCGAGGTCGTGGCCGAGGGGTTCCACGCCGAGCGGGGCGGGCCTCACGCCGAGGCGGCGGCGCTGGCGGAGCTCGCCGCCGGCGGCGCTCGCGGCGCCACGATGTACGTGACCCTCGAGCCGTGCGGTCCATTCCCGGGCAAGCTCACGCCCCCCTGCGTGGAGGGGCTCCTGTCGGCGGGCCTGGCGCGGCTGGTGGTGGCCATGGAGGACCCGCACCCCGGCACCGCGGGGCGCTCCCTCGCCCGCCTGCGCCAGGCCGGCGTCGCGGTCGAGGTGGGCCTGCTCGAAGAGCGGGCCAGGGCGCTCAACGGCCCCTTCCTCAAGGCGGTGGCCGGGGTGGGTCTCCCCTACGTCACCGCCAAGTGGGCCATGACCCTCGACGGCAAGATCGCCTGCGTGGGCGGCCACTCCCAGTGGATCTCGGGCCCGGCCTCACGCGCGGAGGTGCACGCCCTGCGGGGCGAGGTGGACGCGGTGCTGGTCGGCGCCGGGACCGCGCGGGCCGACGACCCGCTGCTCACCCGGCGCGACGTGCCAGGGGGAGATCCGCTGCGGGTGGTCGTCGACTCCCGGGCCCGGCTGTCGCTCGAGTCGCGGCTGGTCGCCACGGCGCGCACCGCGGCGCCGGTGCTGCTCGCCACCACCTCGCAAGCCGACCCGACGCGGCGCGCGGCGCTGGCGGACCGCGGCGTGGAGGTGTGCGTGCTGCCGGAGGCGCACGGGCGGGTCGATCCCAACGCGCTGCTGGGCGCGCTCGGGGAGCGCGGACTCCGTCACGTCCTGGTGGAGGGCGGGGGCGACCTGCTGGGCTCGCTGTTCGCGGCCGGCCTGGTGGACCGGGTGCTGGCCTACGTGGCGCCGCGGGTGCTCGGCGGCGCCGCAGCGCCCAGCCCGGTGGGCGGCGCCGGCGTGCGGCGCGTCGAGGAGGGGCCGCGGCTGCAGCAGGTCAGCTGGCGGACCCGCGGCGACGACCTGCGGGTCGAGGGGCACGTCAAGCTGTATTAGCGGTTAGCGGTTAGCGGTTAGTGCTGTCGCTCGACGGACCACTCCTCGCCATGTCGAGGAGCCATGGGATCAGCGGCAGCTCTAACAGCTAACAGCTAACAGCTAATCGCTAACTGCTACCACCGGCAGGCGCCGCGCGTCCTCGGGCCGGTCCGCCCGAACCCCGCGCAGCGAGTGGGCGGTGGCGGCCACGATCTGCACGTCGACCAGCTTGCCCACCAGCCGCTCGGACCCCTCGAAGTGGACCAGCCGGTTGAGGCGGGTCCGCCCCGACAGCTTGGCCGGGTCCTTCTTGGAGGGACCGTCCACCAGCACCTCGACCTTGTGGCCCACCAGCGCGTCGTTGTAGGCCTGCGACAGGTCGGTCTGGATCCGCAGCAGCTCGTTGCAGCGGCGGTCCTTCACCTCGGCGGGGACGTCGTCCTCGAACCGCTGCTCCGACGGCGTGGTGGGGCGCGGCGAGTACTTGAAGACGAAGCTCTGGTAGAAGCCGAGCTCGGCCAGGGCCTGCTTGCTCGCCTGGTGGTCCTCTTCGGTCTCGCCAGGGAAGCCCACGATCCAGTCGCTGGCGAACTGCACCTCGGGGACGGCGGCGCGGGCCTCGGCCACCATGTCGCGGTAGCGATCGGCGGTGTACAGGCGGCACATGCGCTTGAGCACCCGGTCGGACCCGTGCTGCATGGGGACGTGAATGTAGGGGCAGAAGGTCCGCAGGTCGCGCACTCGCTCCCAGAACCGGTTCTGGAAGAAGTTGGGGTGCGAGGTAATGAACCGCAGGCGGGCCAGGCCGCGGACCTCGTCGAGGGCGCACAGCAGGTCGGCGAGGTCGGGTGAGCCGGGCAGCTGCTTGCCCCACGAGTTGACCGTCTGCCCCAGCAGCGTCACCTCGACCACGCCGTCGTCGACGAGGCGCCGCACCTCGTCCACCACGTACTGCAGCGGCAGGCTCTCCTCGGGGCCGCGGGTGGTGGGGACGATGCAGTAGGTGCAGTGGAGGTCGCAGCCCCGCATGATCGACACGTAGGCCCGGTGCCCCTCGCTGCGGAAGGCGGGGTCGCGGACGTACTCGAAGTCCTCGGACAGGTCGAGGGCCGTCACCTGCTGCCGGCGCTGCACCACGTCCTCGTACAGCTCGGGCAGGCGCACGAAGTCCTTGGTGCCGGTCACGATATCGAGCTGCGGCGCCACCTTGAACAGCCCCTCGCCCTGGCGCTGGCCCATGCAGCCCATGAGCGCCAGCACGGCGCCGTCCTTGCGGTGCTTGCTGCCGTGCTTGAGCAGGCCCAGCCGCGACACCACCCGGTGCTCGGCGTGGTCCCGCACGCTGCAGGTGTTGAGCACGATCAGGTCCGCCTGCGCCACCTCCTCGGTCACGCCGAACCCGGCGGCGCTGAGCGCCTGCTCGGCCAGCTCGCTGTCCAGCTTGTTCATCTGGCAGCCGTAGGTCTCGAAGTAGGCGAGCTTGCGCGGGGCGTTCATGGGGCGGGAATTATAGGGGACAGCGGCCCGAGGCTGGAGTCTCGATCCGCGCGGGGCCTCGTCCCGATTCCCGTTCTTGGCGAGAACTCCGTGCGCAGGCGGCGAGCCTCCGCGCCCGAGCCGCCTGGACTTGGAGCTGGCCCCTGCCTTGCACCCTCCCCGACGTTCGAGCCTCTGCCTGCAACGAGGAGGAACGGGTATGGGCGAGCCGCACGCTCCCCCGAGCACGGCCTGGGGCCGCCACGCGCGCCCGGCCGCTGCCCCGCCAGGGCCTTCCCTGGCGCCGCCTCCGCCCCCGCCCTTGCCGGTCCCAGCGGCCCGATCCGCCGCGTCCCGGAGCTCGGCCCGCCACGACCTCCACCAGGTGACCTGCGATCCCGCCGTAGAGCTGCGCGTGGGCTCCGGCGGCCGGGTGCAGGCCGTCCCCCGCGTCACGCCCGCGTCGGCTCCGCAGCCGGCCCGCGACGAGGCCCCCCTCGACCTGGCGCCGCTGCCCGAGCCTTCGCCTGCAGCGGCTTCCTTCGAGCCCTCGCGCCGCCGCACCCGCCGCCTGGCGGCCCGCGAGCGCCGCTCCGATCGCCTCAGCGGCTACGGCTCGGGGCCGGTGGTCCACCTCGCGGGCGCCGGTCTCCCCACCCGACGCACGGCCCGCCGCCGCCGCCGCGCCAGCTGACCCCCGCCCGCCCTCCTGATCGCCGCCCCCCTGGTGGGCCTGGTGCTCGGCGCCTTCGGCCTGTGGATCACCGCCGGCAGCAGCCCCACGGCGCCCCCCTCACGACGCACCACCGCCCCCGCCGCCACGGCCGCCGAACCTCTGCCTGCGCCCGCGGTGGACGGTCTCGCGCCCGCGCCGCCCGAATCCCCCCAGGCCGCTCCCCGCTCCGAGGACGAGCCGGTCGACGAGGCGGCCCGCCTCGAGTGGCTGCGGCAGCGGGAAGCAGAGCTCCGCGCCCGTGAGGAGGCCTGGCTGGAGGAGCTTGGCCGCAAGACCGACGGTGAGCCGGTCGCCGAGGGAGCCGAGCAGAACGAGTAGCCGAGGCAGGCTCGCAGCGTGAGGTTCTATGAGGTTATCGACCAGGTAGAGAAGCCAGGGCGCTGGAACCTTGGCGGTCTTTCGACGGCGCGGAACGAGGAGGTCGACGAAGACATCTTTACCGTCGGCGCGCCGACCAAGCCGTTGAAGGGGCTTCGCATGGTGATCGAGCAGGCGGGTGAGCCGCTCCCGTTCACCTTCTCGTTGCTGGACACCCCCGTCGTCCGGCGAGACGTCGCCGAGGTGATCGACCGCCTCTCGGCGGACGGTGACCTCCAGCGCGTCCCGGTCCTCGTCGTCGGCAACCCGACTGGTGAGGACTACGAGATACTGAACGTCTTGCGAGTCGTCGATTGCCTCGACGAGGCGCGCTCCGAGTTCAGCAAGCCGGTACGGCCTGATCCGCGTCTCGACAGGATCTGCCGCTACGACGCCGTCGATGTGCTCCGGATCGATCCCTCGAGGACGCAGGGGGCCCACATCTTTCGTGTCCACGGCTGGCTCAGCTCACTGATCGTGTCAGAGCCGCTCAAGCTGGCGCTGGCGGCCCTTCCCGTGAGCGGCGTCGAGTTCGAGCTCGTCGGCTAAGCGCCCCGCCACGGTTCTCGCTGGTCGCCGCGAGAGACCTTGGGCGTGTTGGGCGACGGGGTCGGCATCAGAGCTGCGGCGAGGACCGTTGCCGCCTCTGCTGGTAAGGTCCAACGAGCAGGGGGTCGGGCATGCCAAACGACGACAAGGACTTCTGGCACCCAGCCAGGTGGGATTCGGACGAAGAGCTCGATCGCTTCCTCGCTGAGATCTACCAGCGCCGGGCGCAGAATCCGCGCGAGGAGAAGTCGGGCGCTGCGTGAGCACCTCACACCTTCGCGAACGCCTCCCCCTCACGATCCGCGGCACACCCGGAAGCCCACGAAGGGGCTCGGGGCCGCGGCGCGGCTGCGAGCGAAGGTGCGGCAGTCCCAGGGGGGGGCGTTCCAGCAGCCGCCGCGGGTCACGTGCTCGGGGCCCGGCTCGTCGCAGGTGACCCACTCCCACACGTTGCCGGCCATGTCCTCGCAGCCGAACGGGGAGGCGCCGGCGGCGCGGGCGCCGACGGGGGTGGTCGTGCCCTCGCTGCCGTCCGCCTCGCGGCCGCAGGTCAGGCGCGGGTCATGGGCGCCCTCGGGCTCGTCGCTCCCCCAGGGATAGGGGCGGCCGTCGGACCCGCGGGCGGCGCACTCCCACTCCTGCTCGCTCGGCAGGCGAAGGCCGGCCCAGGTGGCGTAGCGGGTGGCGTCGTCGAACGAGACCCCGTGCACCGGGTGGTCGGGCTCGACGGGGAAGGCGGGCTGCGGCGGGGTGCGGCCGGTCTCGCGGCAGAAGGCGCGGTACTGGGCCCAGGTCACCGGGTGGCGGGACACGAACAGGCCGTGGGGCAGCTCGAAGCGGCGCGGCGCCTGG
>JAWLGW010000246.1:0-7910 GCA_041690735.1 Planctomycetota bacterium | reverse complement strand
TGTTCACCCCCTTCTTCACCACCAAGCGCGGCGGGCTGGGCCTGGGCATGGCGATCACGCAGAAGATCGTGCGAGACCACGGGGGGGACGTGTCGGTGGAGCCGAGCGAGCTGGGGGGACCGCGGTTCCGTCTCGCCCTGCCGCTGGCGCAGGACGAGCCCGACGAGGAGGACGAGCCTGTCCGCTGAGCGCCGCGATCCGCTTAGAATGCGGCCCCGGGGGGGGAAGACCGAGGCGTATGGCGAAGGTCCTCATCGTCGACGACGAGCGCTCGCTCCTCGAGGTGCTGAGCATCGTGCTCGGCCGCTCGGGCTACGAGGTCTACACCGCCGCGGACGGGGCCGAGGGGCTGACCGCCTTCGAGCACGACCGCCCCGACCTCGTGCTCCTCGACCTCAACCTCGGCGACATGGGCGGCCTCGAGGTCCTGGAGCGCCTCAAGGCCAAGGATCCCCTGGTCCCGATCATCGTCATTACGGCCTACTCCACCTGGGACAACGCGGTCCAGGCCATGCGGCTGGGGGCCTACGACTTCATCAAGAAGCCCTTCGAGGACAACGACCTCATCCGCGAGGTGGTGGCCCGGGCGCTGGCGCAGCGCGGCATGCTGAGCAGGGGCGAGCTGCGCGACGCGGCGGCGGAGATCCTCGGCAACTCCCCCGCCATGCGGCACGTCCTCGACGTCGTCAGGCGTGTCGCCCCGACCGACTCCACGGTGCTGGTCACCGGAGAGAGCGGCACCGGCAAGGAGCTCCTCAGCCGCGCCCTGCACTACTGCTCGCTGCGCGCGGGGGGCCCCTTCCTGTCGGTGAACTGCGGCGCCTTCCCCGAGAACCTGCTGGAGAGCGAGCTGTTCGGCCACGTCAAGGGCGCCTTCTCGGGGGCCTACCAGGACAAGAAGGGCCTGGTCGACGTGTGCAACCACGGCACCCTGTTCCTGGACGAGATCGGCGAGCTCAGCCTGGCGACGCAGGTCAAGCTGCTGCGGGTGCTCGAGGACCGGCGCGTGCTGCCGGTGGGCGGGACCCAGCCCCACCGGGTGGACGTCCGGTTCATCTGCGCCACCAACAAGGACCTCGACGCGGAGGTCGAGGCGGGGCGGTTCCGGGCCGACCTGTTCTACCGGATCAACGTGCTGCCGATCGAGCTGCCGCCCCTGCGCGAGCGCAGGCGGGACATCCCGCTGCTGGCGGCGCACTTCCTGGCCAAGCACGCCCGCCGGCTGGGCAAGGAGATGGCCGGGATCCGCGAGGACATCCAGCAGCGCCTGGAGGCCTATCATTGGCCCGGCAACGTGCGCGAGCTGGAGAACACGATCCAGCGCGCGGTGACGCTGTCGCGGGGGCCCTGGCTCGACACCGACCCGATCCTGCCCTCGGGGCGTCCCCCCGCGCCCGCAGGCGGCGCCCCCAGCCCCGCCCAGCTCCCCGAGGAGGGGATCGACCTCGAGGCGGTCCTCGCCGACCTCGAGCGGAGCTACCTCGAGGAGGCGCTGGCGCGCACCGAGGGCCACGTGACCAACGCCGCCAAGCTGCTCGGCATCTCCTTCCGGGCCATGCGCTACAAGCTGAAGAAGCATGGCCTCTAAGGCGGTTCGCGCATGAGCGCGGCTCAGTGAACGAACCCGCCCGTTCAGGGGACGTGAGCCAGGCCACCCCCCTCGACCCCGCCTTCCTGCGCCGCCTGGAGCGGCTGGCGGTCACCGCGCGGCGCACGCTGCGGGGCGTCGGCCAGGGTGAGCGGCGCTCCAAGCGTCACGGCGGCACGGTCGAGTTCGCTGACACGCGGCCCTACTCCGCCGGCGACGACACCCGGGCCATCGACTGGTACGCCTACGCCCGGCTCGAGCAGCTCCTCCTCAAGCTGTACGTCGAGGAGCAGGACCTCACCGTCCACCTGCTCGTCGACCACAGCGCCTCCATGGGGAGCGGGACGCCGCCCAAGCTGCCCCTGGCGCGCCAGCTCGCGGTGGCGCTGGCGTTCATCGGCCTGGCCGCGGGCGACCGGGTGGCGGTGCGCCCGTTCCGCGGGGGCGAGGCCGAGCTCGGCTTCGGCCCCTCCCGCGGGCGGGCCGCGCTGCCGCGCCTGCTGCGCTTCTTGAGCCGGGACGGGGGGGCCCGCGGCGCCAGCGACCTGCGCGGCGCGACCCGGGCCTTCCTCGCCCGCCGCCCCGCCCCCGGGGTGGTGGTGCTGGTGAGCGACCTGCTCGACGACGCGCGGGTCGAGCCGGCCGAGGTGGTGCGCGCCCTCGACGAGCTGCGGCACGCCGGCCACGAGGTGCACGCGATCCACCTGGTGGCCCCCGACGAGGCCGAGCCGCAGGTCGGGCAGGACGTGGACCTCGTCGACGTGGAGAGCGGTGAGGTCGTGGCCGTCAGCCTGACCCGCGCCGCTGTGCGCGCCTACCGGGCCGCCTTCGCCGAGCGCTGCGCGCTGCTGCGAGCGCGGTTCGGGCGAGCCGGGATCGGCTACGCGCTGGTGCGGAGCGACCAGCCCTTCGAGGAGGTGGTCCTGGGCACCCTGCGGGAGGGGGCGCTCCTCCGGTGAAGCCGTGCGCGCCGTCCTGAGCTCGCTCACCGTGGCGGCCGCCCTGGCCCTGGCCGCCGCGGCCCCCTTCGTCGCCCTGTCGCTGCTCGGCGGGGCGTCCCTGGTCGAGCCGGTGGGCCTGGCCCTGGCGGCGCTGGCGATCCCCCTGGTGCTGCTGTTCCTGCTCCGGCCCAGCCGGCCGCGGCGTCCGGTGGCGAGCGTCCTGCTGTGGCGCGCCGTGGCCCGGGACCAGCAAGCGGGGACGCCGTTCCAGCGCCTGCGCCGCAACCTCCCCCTGCTGCTCCTGCTGCTGGCGCTGGGGGCGCTGACCTACGCGCGCGCGCGGCCGGTCCTGCTGGGGAAGGGCGGCGGCCGGTCGGTGGTGCTGCTGATCGACACCAGCGCCAGCATGCTGGCCCGCGACGCGGACGGGCGCTCCCGCCTCGAGGCCGCCCGGGAGCAGGCGCTGGCCGAGGTGGCCCGCCTGGGGCCCGGCGACGAGGCCTGCCTCGCGACCGTGGACCGCTCGGCGCGCCTCCTGGTGGACTGGACGCGCGACCGGGCGGCCCTGACGGCGGCGCTGGAGCGGGTGGAGGCGCGTCACCTCCCCACGCAGCTGGCGGAGGGGCTCCTCCTGGCGGCGGGCCTCGGCCGGGGCGACCAGGAGGTGCACCTGTTCAGCGACGGGGGCGGCCCGCCGCCGCCCCCGCTGGACCTGGGCGGCGCCCTCCGCCACCGCTCCCTCGGCAGCAGCGGCGAGAACCTGGCCCTGACGGCGGCCCGAGCGCAGGTGCGCCGAGGGGGCGGCGAGGCCGAGGTCGCGCCCGGCGAGGGCCTGGCGCACGAGGTGTTCGTCAACGTCCGCAACGCGGGGACCCGGGACCGCAGCGTGTTCGTGGCCCTGGAGCGGGAGGGCGCGGCGCTGGCGGCGCGGCGGGTCGAGGTGGCGGCCGGGAGCGCCACGCCGGTGGTCCTCGAGGCCCGCCTCCCGCCGGGGCCGATCAGCGTGCGGCTGCGCGGGACCTCGCCGGGCCAGCCCCTGGACGTCCAGCTCGTCGACGACGCCGCCTGGCTGGTGATCCCCGAGCGGCGGGGGGTGGAGGTGGCGCTGGTCGCCGCCGGCGAAGCCGAGGCCATAGAGCGCGCCCTGCTCGCGGCCGGCGCCGAGGTGCGCCGCGTCGAGCCGCAGGCTCTGAGCCACCTGGACCCGTCGGTGCGCCTGGTGGTGGGGGTGGGGGTCGCGCCGGGCGCGCTCCCCCCCCGCGACTGCCTCCTGTTCGACCCGCCCGCCCCGGTGGGGCCGGCCGCGCCGGGGCCCGAGGCCGCGGCGCCGCGGGTCGCCGGCTGGGATCGCGGCCACCCGCTGCTCCGGTACGTCGACCCCGCCGAGGTCTCGCTCCTCGAGGCGCGGCCCCTGACGCTGGGCCCGGGGGCCCGCGTGCTGGTGCAAGGCGAGGGCGCCGACGGCGCGCCCCTGGTCCTGGTCGGGACCTGGAGCGACGGGGAGGCCTGGCGCGTCGCGGTGGGGTTCGACCCCGAGCGCAGCACCTGGCCGCTGCGGGCCTCGTTCCCGATCTTCATCAAGAACTGCCTGACGGCCGCCGCCAGCCGTGGCGCCAGCGGCGACAGCGCCACGGTCGGTGAACCGGTCACCCTCCCGGTCCCGCCGGGCCACGACGCGGTGACGGTGATCGACCCGCGGGGCGAGCGGCACGAGGTGCCGGTCCGCGGCGGCTACGCCCCCTTCGCCGACACCCTGTGGGCAGGGATCTACCGCCTGCAGGCGGCGGAGACTCCCCTGCAGACCTTCGCCGTCGCCACCCCCGCCGAAGCCGAGGCAGACATCGGCCCGCGCCCGGTGGCCCTGCCCGGCGCGACCGCCGGCGAGGCGCAGGAACGCCAGCGCACCTGGGAGCTCACCCCCTGGCTGGCCGCCCTGGCCCTGGTCGTGCTGACCCTGGAGGTGTGGGTCAGCCACAGAAGGTGGTGAGGGAGAGAACGGAAGAGAACGAACAGAGAATAGGAACATGAACCGAGAACGGGGAATGAAGTCGCACCCGAATGGGCGTCAACTTCATTCCTCACTCCTGATTCATATTCATATTCCCTGTTCGTTCTCTTTCTTCCCGAGCTTACAGACCCTCGCCCTCCAGCCACTTCTCGGCGTCCATGGCCGCCTTGCAGCCGGCGCCGGCGGCCGTGATCGCCTGCCGGTAGTGGCTGTCGTGCACGTCGCCCGCGGCGAACACGCCCTCGACCGAGGTCCGGGAGGTGCCGTCGTAGGTCTTGAGGTAGCCGACGTCGGTCATGTCGAGCTGACGCCCGAACACGTCGACGTTGGGGTGGTGCCCGATCGCCACGAACAGGCCGCCGTCGGGGCCGATCTCGAAGGTCTCGAGGTCGCCCTCGTCCTCGCCGGTGCCCGCCAGCTTGAGGGCCTTGAGGAAGCGCTGGTCGGGCTCGATGTCCGTGATCACTCGGTCGAGCTTCCACTTGATCTTGGGGTTGTTCTGGGCTCGCTCCAGCATGATCTTGCTGGCCCGGAACCCCTTGCGCCGGTGGACGATGGTGACCGTGTGGGCGAAGCGGGTGAGGAAGTTCGCCTCCTCCATGGCGCTGTCGCCGCCGCCGACCACCACCACGTGCTTGTCGCGGAAGAACGCCCCGTCGCAGGTGGCGCAGGTGGTGACCCCGCGCCCCAGGTACTTCTCCTCGGCCTCGATCCCCAGGTACTTGGCCGAGGCGCCGGTGGCCACGATCAGCGAGTGGCAGCGGATCGTCTCCTTCGTCCCCTCCATCTGCTTGTCGACCTCGAGGGTGAAGGGGCGCTCCGAGAGGTCCGCCTTGACCACCCGCCCGGGGATGAAGGTGGTCCCGAACCGGGCGGCCTGCTGCTTGAAGCGCTCCATCAGCTCGGGGCCCTGGATCCCGTCGGGGAACCCGGGGAAGTTCTCCACGTCCGTGGTCAGCATGAGCTGCCCGCCGGGGAGGTCGGTCTTGCTGGAGATGTCGCCGCCCTCGAGGACGACCGGCTCCAGCTTGGCCCGAGCCGCGTAGATCGCCGCGGTCAGGCCGGCCGGGCCCGAGCCCATGATCACGACCTTGTGGATGGTGTCGTCAGCCACAGCGCACCTCCAGGACAGGCGGGGAGGCGTCCCCGCAGGAGGCGCGAGGATACTACGAGGTCGGCCCCTCCGCCCGGATGGCGGCCAAGAAGGCCTCCAGCCCGGTGGTGAGGCGCTCGCGCAGGTCGAGCAGATCGACCGGGTCATAGCGCAGGGCCCGCAGGGTCCGCAGCCCCGCCGGGAGATCCCCGTCGTCGTGGGTCAGCAGGAGCGGGCAGCGCCCGAAGGCCAAGGCCAGCCCCAGCGCGCAGGCCACGCCGGGGTCGCGCCCCGAGGCGTCGGCGATCACGACCTCGGCCAGGGCCTTGCGCGCTCGGTCGGTGAACTTGTCGAACATGGCCGCCTCCGCGCCTGGGGAAGAGTGATCGCGGCCCGCGCGTCCGGCAAGGCCGCCCCGGCGGGTGGCGGCGTGAGGGGAAGATCGGGTACGCCAGAGGGGGGAGACGGAGCCGTGCTGGGACCGCCGAGGCAGGGGCAGCGGATCGGGCGATACGTCCTGGAGCGCGAGCTCGGCCGCGGCGGCATGGGCGCGGTCTTCCTGGCTCGCGACCCCGAGCTGGGACGCTCGGTGGCGGTCAAGCTGCTGGCGCCGGGCGAGGCCCTGCGGGACCCGCAGCTCGTCGAGCGGTTCCTGGTGGAGGCGCAGACGGCGGCGCGGCTGCGCCATCCGGGGATCGTCACGGTGCACGAGGTGGGCGCCGCGCCGGAGGGGCCGTACCTGGTCATGGGCCTGATCGCGGGCGAATCGCTCCAGGCGCGCCTCACCCGCCAGGGCCCGCTCGACCCGCAGGCCGTCGCGCGGCTGGGGATCGAGTTGGCGGACGCGCTCAGCCACGCCCACGCGCACGGGGTGCTCCACCGCGACCTCAAGCCAGAGAACGTCCTGGTCACGCCGGAGGGGCGCCCGGTGCTCACTGACTTCGGCCTGGCTCGTGACCTGGCCGACTCCCGGGAGCGCCTGACCCGCACGGGCGAGGTGCTCGGCACGCCCGCCTTCATGGCGCCCGAACAGGCCGCGGGGAGCGGCGTGATGGACGAGCGGACCGACGTGTACGGTCTCGGCGCCACCCTGTACGCCCTCCTCACCGGGCAGCGCCCCTTCGAGGGGCCGCTGCTGCTCGTCCTCGACCGCGTGCTGCGCGCGGCGCCCGCGGCCCCGCGGACGCTGCGGCCCGAGGTGCCGCTAGCCCTGGAGGCGGTGATCCTCCGCTGCCTCGCCAAGGCACCCGACCAGCGCTATCCATCCGCCGCGACTCTGGCGCGCGACCTGCGTCGGGTCGAGGTGGGCGAGTCGCCGCGGACCCCGCTCCGGCGCCGGACCCCGATCCTGCTCGCCGGCGTCGCTGCTGCGGCCCTCGCGGCGGGGCTCGTCGCCCTCAGCGGCCGTGATCGCGAGCCGAGGGTGGCGGACGCCAGCAGCTCACCGGGCCCGTCGGCTCCGGCGGGGGTCACGCCCGAGGCCCGCAGCGCGGCCGCCGCCCTCGCGCTGGAGGGGGCGCTGGGCGAGCGGGATCGATGGGACCGTCACCGCGCCCTCGCCGCCTGGCGTACCCGGCACGCGCGCCACGCGGATGGTGTCGCGCGGGCACGAGCCCGGGAGGCGGCGGTGATCCTGGCGGAGGTGCCGCTGCGAGCGTGGGAGGCGCGTCAGCTCGGCTTCCAGCTCCATGTCGCGGCGCCCTTCGGGGGCAGCAGCGCGACGGTGCTCGCCACTGCGCAGGCTGGTCACCGGCCGCTCTTGTACCGCCTCAGCTCACCCGAGAGCGGGTGGGAGGTGGTCGCGACCAGCGATCGAACCACCCAACGGGTGCGCGGCGCGGGGTTCAACCTCGCGACCACCACCCGGCGGGCGGCCGCCGCCTTGCGGGAGCGACTGGTGCTGATCGACGCCTCGGGTGGTGTACGGCAGGTGGCGCTGCCTGGGGACGCGGACGACGTCGCGGTCTCCCCTGCCGGCCGATGGGTTGCGGTCGCCCTCATCGCGGCGGGTCGGCGCCAGCTCGTCCTGGTCGACGGCGAGGCCGGCGCGGTGCGGGCCGTCGTCGACGCCGAGGACGACAACCCCACGCGGCTGGCGTTCGTTGGCGAGCGGAGGCTCCTGCACACCCGCGCGACGCGCACGCCGAACCTGATCGGGCGGATCGGCCTGCAGAGGGGCCTAGTGCTGCGGACGGTGCCGGAGCTGACTCCCCTCGCTCGGGCCCCCCTGCTCGGGACGGACATCTACGCCCTGGCGGTCCGGCCGGACGAAGAGGAAGC
>JAWLGW010000245.1:0-7942 GCA_041690735.1 Planctomycetota bacterium | reverse complement strand
CCAGGTTCATCACGCACGTCACCGACGTCCCCGCCCGAGAGGCCCGCGCGGAAGGCCCGGTGAGCTTCGTGCTCCAGCTCGGAGACGCCGAGCCGATCCGCTACGAGGTCCCCAAGGTCGCACGCACCGGGATCTACCTGCCCACGATCACGTTCACGCAGGCCGGCGAGTGGAAGGTCAGCCTCGAGATCCCGAACCCCGACGGCGACGACGTGGTCCGGCTCCCCAACCGCACGGTGTACGCCACCCAGGCCGAGCTCGACGCGGCCCCCGAGCCCGCAGCGCACGACGGGATCTCTTTCCTCAAGGAGCAACAGTGGAAGCTCGACTTCCAGACAACCCCCGTCGTCCGACGGACGCTGGTGGAACGGATCCAGCTCCCGGGCCGGCTCCTGGCTCCTCCCTCGGGCCGCGCCGTGGTGAGCCCTCCCGTGGCAGGCCGACTCCTGCCCCCTGAGGGCGGCGCCCTCCCGACCCTCGGTCAGCACGTCGCGGCCGGCCAGGTGCTGGCCCGGGTGCAGCCCCCCCTCGCGGGCTCGGACCACCTCACCTTCCTCAGCAGTCGCCAGCAGCTCCAGGCGCTGCGCCTCGAGCTGCAGACCAAGGCCGCCGAGGCGCGCACCGAGGCCACCGTCGCCGAGGTTGCCCTGCGGCGCGTCGAGCAACAGCTCGCCCGCGTGCGCGAGCTGTCGGAGCGCCAGGCCAAGTCGCCCCGGGAGGTCGAGCAGGCCGAGTACGAGCACGCCCGCGCCCAGGCCGAGCTGCAGGCGGCCCGCGCCCGCCAGCAGCTCTACGCCGAGGTGGAGCAGCGGCTGGGCGAGCTGCCCGCCGACCTCTCGCAGGGCTTCCCCGCCGTCGAGCTGCGCGCGCCGATCGCGGGCGTAATCGTCCAAGCCCAGGGAGCGCACGGCGAGCACGTGGGCGCGGAGGCGCCCCTCTTCGCGGTCCTCGACCGCAGCACGCTGCACCTCGAGGTCAAGGTCCCCGAGACGTCGCTCGCGCGCGTGCCCGCGCAGCCTGGCGTCCTGTTCAGCCTGCCCGGCGCGCGCCACACGTATCGAGAGGTGCTCGGCGAGGCGGGCGGTCGGCTGCTGCTCTCCGCCGAGGCGGTGGACCCGGGCGCCAACGCGGCACGCCTGGTCTACGCCCTGCCCAACCCCGGCGACCTGCCGGCGGGCCTGGCCGTGGAGGCCTTCGTCGCCAGCAAGACCGCCATCGAGGCGGTCGCGATCCCCGAGTCCGCGCTCGTCGAGGAGGAGGGGCGCTACGTCGCCTTTGTCATGCTCGGCGGCGAGACGTTCGAGAAGCGAGCGCTCGAGCTCGGCGTCCGTGACGGCGGCTTGGTGGAGGTGCGCTCCGGCGTGGCGCACGGCGAGCGGGTCGTCAGCCGCGGCGCCTACGCCGTCAAGCTCGCCTCGGTCTCGACCTCGATCCCCGCCCACGGCCACGCGCACTAGGGGGGCCGAGGTGATCGACTTCCTGATCCGCTGGTCCCTGCGCCAGCGCGCGGCCGTCCTCGCCCTGGCCGCGCTGTTCCTCGCCTGGGGGACCTGGACCGCGCTCCGTTCGCCCGTCGACGTCTTCCCCGACCTGACCGCCCCCACGGTGACCGTGATCACCGAGGCGCACGGCATGGCCCCCCTCGAGGTGGAGGCCCAGGTCACTTTCCCGATCGAGGCCGCCCTCAACGGCGCCGCCGGAGTGCGCCGCGTGCGCTCCTCGACGGCGATCGGGATCTCGGTGGTGTGGGTCGAGTTCGAGTGGGGAGCCGACGTCTACACGGCTCGCCAGGTCGTGGGCGAGAAGCTGAGCCTGGTCGCGGGCGACCTCCCCCCCGAGGTCGAGCGCCCGATCCTGGCCCCGATCTCCTCGATCATGGGCGAGATCCTGTTCCTCTCGCTCACCTCGGACCGACACACGCCGCTCGAGCTGCGGACCACGGCCGACATGGTCGTGCGCCGCCGCCTGCTCTCGGTGCCGGGGGTCTCCCAAATCACCCCGATCGGTGGGGATCACAAGCAGTACCAGGTGGTGCTCGCGCCCGAGCGCCTCCGCGAGCTGGAGGTCTCGCTGGCCCAGGTCGCCGAGGCCCTGCGGCGGAGCAACGAGAACGTCTCGGCCGGGTTCATGAACGAGGGCGGCGCCGAGCTGCTCGTCATGGGCGAGGGGCGGGTGCGCTCGCTCGACGACCTGCGCGCCACGGTGGTCGCGGTCCGGGACGAGGTGCCGATCAAGGTCGGCGACCTGGGCGAGGTGCGGCTGGGGGCGGCGCCCAAGCGCGGGGACGGGTCTGCCAACGGGCGCCCCGCGGTGATCTTCGGCGTCCAGAAGCAGCCCGACGCCAACACCCTGGCGTTGACCGCCGAGCTGGACCGGGTCCTCGCGGACGTCCAGTCCAAGCTGCCCGCGGGCATGAAGCTCGACGCCCAGGTGTTCCGGCAGGCGAGCTTCATCGAGGTCGCGGTGCGGAACGTGGTCCACGCGCTCCGCGACGGCGGGGTCCTGGTGGTGCTGATCGTCCTCCTGTTCCTCGCCAACCTGCGCGCCAGCCTGATCACGCTCACCGCGATCCCCCTGTCGCTGGTCGCCTCGGTCCTGGTCCTGAGCGGCATGGGCGCCACGATCAACACCATGACCTTGGGCGGCATGGCGATCGCCATCGGCGCGATCGTGGACGACGCGATCATCGACGTCGAGAACGTGGTCCGCCGCCTGCGCGCGCGGGCCGCGCTCCCGGCCGGCGCGCGGCCCCCGCTCCTCGAGACGGTCTACGACGCCAGCGTCGAGATCCGCGGGTCGATCGTGTTCGCGACGCTGATCATCGTGCTGGTCTTCCTGCCGGTGTTCTTCCTCCCCGGCGTCGAGGGCCGCCTCCTCCAGCCGCTGGGCGTGGCGTACGTGGTGGCGCTGGGGGCATCGCTCCTGGTCGCGCTCACGGTGACGCCGGTCCTCTGCTACCTGCTCCTCCCCGGGAGCAAGTCGGTCCGCGAGGCGCACGAGCCCGCCCTCGCCCTCCGGCTCAAGCGAGCCTACGGTCGCCTGCTGCGCCCCATCCTGCGGCGCTCCTGGTGGTGGGTCGCCGCGCCCAGCCTGGCGCTGCTGGTGCTCGCGCTGGTCGGCGTGTCCCGCGCCGGTCGCGCCTTCCTCCCCGAGTTCAACGAGGGCGCGCTCACGATCTCCGCGGTCACCCTCCCGGGGACGTCGCTCCCCGAGTCGAGCAGCCTCGGGGCGGTGGTGGAGGAGGTCCTCCTGCAGCAGCCCGAGGTGACCTCGGTCGCCCGCCGCACCGGTCGAGCGGAGCTCGACGAGCACGCGCAGGGGGTCGAGGCGGCCGAGCTCGACGTGTCCTACGCCCTGCGGGACCGCAGCAAGGAGGAGCTCCTGGCCGGCCTCCGCGCCGACTTGGCCTCGGTGCCAGGCATGAACGTCACGATCGGACAGCCGATCTCCCACCGGATCGACCACATGCTCTCGGGCACGCGCGCCAACGTGGCGGTCAAGCTGTTCGGCCCCGGCCTGTACGAGCTGCGGACGCTGGCCGAGGAGGTCAAGGCCGAGATGGAGCAGGTCCCTGGCGTCGTCGACCTCTCGGTCGAGCAGCAGACCGACATCCCCGTCCTGGCCGTGCGCTTCCGCCGCGGCGCCATGGCCCGCTACGGCCTCACGGTCGAGCCCCTGGCCCACACCCTGGAGGCGGCCGTGCAAGGCCTCACCGTGTCCCGCGTCCTCGAGGGGCCGCACGCGTTCGACCTCGTCGTCCGCCTCGCACCCGGGGAGGGCCGCAGCGCCGAGGTGCTGCGGGGTCTGCCCGTCGACCTCCCGGCCGGCGGCAAGGTCCCGCTGGGCGCCGTGGCCGACGTGGTCCGCGACACCGGGCCCAACCAGGTCAGCCGCGAGGACGTGGAGCGCAAGATCGTGGTCATGTGCAACGTCGCCGGGCGCGACGTGGCCTCGGTCGTCGAGGACTGCCAGGCCCGCGTCGACCCGCTCCTGGCCACCCGCGTCGGCTACCGAGTGGAGTACGGCGGGCAGTTCGAGGCCGCCGAGGACGCCAACCGCATGCTCCTCGGGCTGGGGCTGGGCGTCGTCCTGGGGATCGGCTTCCTCCTCCAGGTGGCCTTCGGCTCGGCGCGCGACGCCCTGCTGGTCATGCTCAACCTACCCCTGGCGCTGATCGGCGGCGTGGTCGGCGTCTACGTCTCGGGCGGGGTGCTCTCGGTGGCATCAATGATCGGGTTCATCACCGTGTTCGGGATCGCCACCCGCAACGGGATCATGCTCGTCTCGCACATCAAGCACCTTCAACAGCGCGAGGGCGTGGGCGAGCTCGCCGCGGCCGTGGAGCGGGGCTCGCTGGAGCGCCTGGTGCCGATCCTCATGACCGCTCTCGCCTCGGGCTTCGGGCTGATCCCCCTGGCGCTGGGCGGCGGGGAGCCCGGCAACGAGATCCAGACGCCCATGGCGATCGTGATCCTGTTCGGCCTCCTCTCGTCCATGCTCCTCAACATGATCGTGGTCCCGGCGCTCTACCTGCGCTGGGGCCGCCCCACTCCGGCCCACGACTCGCCACCCGACCCAGCCGAGGGGTCGGCGCGGGTCGAAGGAGGGATCGCATGAAGCGCCTCGCGCTCGTCGTCGCGCTCGTCACCCTGGGCTGCGGCGGGAGCCCGGATCTTCAGCCCACGTGGAGGGACGCCGACGAGCCCGCCGCGGCGCGCTCGACCGAGGCCGCCGACCCGGCCCTGGCCGGTGGTGCGCCCGTCGCCAGCCTGACCCTGGCCCAGGCCCTGGCGCGCCTCGACGCAGGCCATCCCGAGCTCGCGGCCTCCCGCGGGCTCGTGGAGGCGGCCGAGGGGCGGGCCGAGCAGGCCGGGCTGCTGCCCAACCCGCTCCTGAACCTGCGCGTGGAGAACGCGCCCTGGAGCAGCGGGAGCACCCGCGACCAGGCGGAGTACGTGGCAGGGCTCACCCTGCTGCTGCCGGTCTCGGGTCGCCTGGGCGCCGCCGAGGAGGTCGGCGCTCGCGACGTCGATCGGCGCCTGCAGGCGCTGGCCGCTCGCCGCCTCGAGCTCCACGCTCAGGCTCGCGGGGCGTTCGCCACGGCGCTCTCGCTGGAGCGGGCGGCGGCCGTCCAGGCCCAGACCGTGGACCTCGCGACGAGGGCGGTCGAGCTGCTCCAGGCCCGGGTGCGCGCAGGCGACGCCGTGCCAGCCGACCTGGCGCGGGTCGAGATCGAGGCGACGCGGGCCCGCCTCGAGCAGCAGCGGGTCCAGAGCCTGCGGCAGCAGGCGCTCGTCGCCCTGGCCACCGCCCTCGGCGACCCGGGCCTGCCGGTGACGTCGCTGGCCGGAGACCTCGAGGAGACGCTCGAGCTCCCGGCGCTGGAGGACCTCGTCGCGCGCCTCGAGCGCAACCCACGGCTGAAGGCCGCGCAGGCCGAGGTGGCCCTGCAGGCGGCCCGCCTCGAGCTGGCGAAGACCGAGCGCGTTCCCGACGTCGTCCTCGACCTCTTCTACCGTCGGCTGGAGGAGAGCGACCAGCACGCCTTCGACGTGGGCGTAGGCATCCCGCTGCCGATCTTCGACCGGAACCAGGGCGCGATCCGGAGCCTGCGGGCCGAGCAGCTGGCCGCGACCGCCAGGGCCGAGGCCACGCGCAACGAGCTCGTCCGCGAGGTTCGCTCGGCGCACCTCCGCCTCGGCCGCGCGCTGTTCGCCGCCGGCGTGCTGCGCGAGGAGCTGCTCCCACGCGCCCAGACCGTGCTCGACAGCGCGGAGGCTCGCTTCGCGGCCGGAGATGCCAGCCTGGTGGAGGTCCTGCCGATCCGGCGGGACTGGGCCAGCCTGCAGCTCGACTACGTGGACGCGCTGCGGGAGGTCATGGTGGCCTGGAGCGACCTCCAGGCGCTCACCGCCGCCCCCGGGAGCCATCCAAGGAGCCCCTGACCCCGGGCAGGAGCTCGAGAGGAGATCGGGCCGACAGGACGAGCTCCTCGCCCGAGCGGCTCCGGTGAGCTCGCAGAGCGTGTACCCTCGCGGTATGGACCAGCGCATGCGAGCCCTGGAGCGCGCTGCGGCTGCGGGCGACGCGGCGGCCGAGGAGGCCCTGCTGCGGCGCCGGCTCGGCGTGGGCGACCTCGCCCTCCGCAAGCTCCGGGTGGCGGCCTACCTGGGCCACCCCCCCGCCGAGCAGGCCTTCGGCGAGCGGCTGCGGGCGAAGGATCAGCGGCTCGACAAGTGGGTGCGGGGGCTGGTGCACTTCGGTGGCGAGGCGGCGGGCGAGCGCGTCGTCATCGCCCTCGCCGAGGCCGCGCTGCCGCGCTTCGAGCGGCACGCGCCCGAAGAACGCCGTCCCGCCAAGGCCCTGAACGCGGCGCGTGAGTCCCTGTGCTGCCCCTGCGACCCGCACGAGGTTGCGGCGGCCCGGGCCGGCGAGGAGGCGTGGCACGCCGCAGAGGACCTCGCGGCTCGCGAGACTCTCGGCACCTCCCACTGGGGGCACGTCCACCACAGCGGTGTGCAGGCGGCGCGGCTGGTGGCCTACGCGGCGCGGCGGCTGAGCCGCCGTATCGGCCCGCCCTACTACGGCGAGACCTGCGAGAGCCTGGCCGAGAGCCTGCTGGGAGCGAAGCGCGTGCGCCAGGTGATCCGCCGGGCCCTGCTGCCCTGGGCGCTGGAGGGGAGAGAGGGAGCAGGAGTAGGAAGGACTACTCCCGCATAGGCAGCCGGATCCCGTGCCGGTCCGCCGCGTCCAGCGCCTCCTCGTAGCCCGCGTCCGCGTGGCGGACCACGCCCAGGGCGGGGTCGTTGGTGAGCACCCGCTCCACCCGGACCGCCGCCTCGGGGGTGCCGTCGCACACCACGACCTGCCCCGCGTGGATCGAGTAGCCCATGCCGACGCCGCCGCCGTGGTGGATCGACACCCAGGAGGCGCCCGAGGCGGTGTTGAGGAGGGCGTTGAGCAGCGGCCAGTCGGCGATGGCGTCGCTGCCGTCCTTCATGGCCTCGGTCTCGCGGTTGGGAGACGCGACCGAGCCCGTGTCGAGGTGGTCGCGCCCGATCGCGATCGGCCCGATCTCGCCCCGCCCCACCAGCTCGTTGATCTTGAGGCCCAGCTTGGCCCGCTCCCCGGCGCCCAGCCAACAGATCCGCGAGGGCAGGCCCTGGAAGGCGACCCGCTCGCCGGCCAGCTTGATCCACCGGCACAGGGGCTCGTCGTCGGGGAAGGTCTCCAGCACCAGCTCGTCGGTGCGGCTGATGTCCTGCGGGTCCCCGCTGAGGGCCACCCACCGGAAGGGGCCCTTCCCCTCGCAGAACAGCGGGCGGACGTAGGCCGGCACGAAGCCGGGGAAGGCGAAGGCGTTCGCCAGCCCGTGCTCCTGAGCGGCGCCGCGGATGTTGTTGCCGTAGTCGAAGGTGATCGCCCCCCGCTCCTGCAGGGCGATCATGGCCTTCACGTGGGCCACCACGCTCACCCCGGCCCGGCGCTGGTACTCCGCCGGGTCCTGGGCGCGCAGGGCCAGCGCCTCCGGGAAGGTGATCCCGTGGGGCACGTAGCCGCCCAGGAGGTCGTGGGCGCTGGTCTGGTCGGTGAGCAGGTCGGGGGTCAGCCCCCGCTCGAGGAGCGCCTCCAGCAGATCGACGGCGTTGCCGATCCAGGCGATCGACACCGCCTCCTTGGCGTCGCGCGCCTCGGTGGCCCATCGAATCGCCTCGTCGAGGTCCTCGGTGCAGCGGTCGAGGTAGCGAGTATCGAGCCGCCGCGCCGCCCGGGTGGCGTCCACCTCGGCCGCCAGGAAGGTCGCCCCGTTCATGGTGGCCGCCAGGGGCTGGGCCCCGCCCATGCCGCCCAGGCCGCCGGTGACGACCAGGCGGCCCGCCAGGTCGCCCCCGAAGTGCTTGGCGCCCGCGGCGGCGAAGGTCTCGTAGGTCCCCTGCAGGAT
>JAWLGW010000244.1:0-7958 GCA_041690735.1 Planctomycetota bacterium | reverse complement strand
CCTGGGCGTGGTGCTGGGCGCCGTCGCCAAGCGGGCCCTCAAGAAGGGCACCCCCACGGCGGTGGCGGCGCTCGAGCTGCTGGGCTACCGACTCCTGTTCGGGGGCGAGGAGCGCGCGGCGCTGCTGGCCGACCTCGAGCTCATGGGGGAGGGCAAGAAGGCGAGCGAGCACGTGGCCCGGGTGCTGGGCGCCCTGGAGGACGCGATCGCGGAGCGGGCCGCCGCCGCGGGGGCGCCCCCCGAGGGCGACGACGCGCTGCTCCCGGTGTCGCGCAGCGAGGCGGTCCGGTTCGGCAAGCCTCTGCTGGGCGTCGCCAACCGGCGGGCCGCCGGCCGGCTGGGGGTCCTGTACAGCCTGCCCGACGCCCTGGTGGAGGCCTGGATCGCGGCCCACGGCGAGGCGGTCGCCGCCGAGCTGTGCCGAGCGGCCAACGACCCGCCGCCCCTGTTCGCGCGGGTGAACCGCCTGCGGGCGACGACCGACGAGGTGGCGGGCGCGCTGCGCGAGGCGGGGGTGGAGGTCCACGAGACCGAGCTCCCCACCGGGCTGCGCCTGGGCGAGGGGCGGGGCGCCTTTCGCCACACCGACGCCTGGCGGCGGGGGGCCTTCAGCATTCAGGACCTGACCGCCCAGCGGGTGGCCCCGCTCCTCGCCGAGGCCGGCCCGCCCGGGAGCGGAGAGGGGAGTGCAGCGGGAAGTGGAGCGGGGAGCGGAACCGGCGGGTGGGAGGGCGTCCGCCTCCTCGACCTGTGCGCCGCGCCCGGGGGAAAGACCACCCACCTCGCCGAGCTGACCGGCGACGCCGCAGACCTGCTGGCCTGCGACGTGAAGCCGTCTCGCCTGCGCAAGGTGGAGCAGAACGTGCGGCGCCTCGGCCTGCGCTCGGTGCGCACCCAGCAACTCGACGCCCGTCACGCGGCAGCCGAGCTCGCCGGGGACCTCGCCGGGGAGCAGCCGTTCTGGGGCCTGCTGGTCGACGCCCCCTGCTCCAACACCGGCGTGCTCCGCCGCCGCCCCGAGGCCCGCTGGCGCTACGACCGCCGCAGCCAGGCCCGGATCGCGCGCCAGCAGGCGGAGATCCTCCACCAGGCCGCGTCGCTCCTGCCGCCGGGCGGCCGGCTGGTGTATTCCCTGTGCTCGATCGAGCCCGAGGAGGGGAGCGAGCAGGTGCGGGCGCTGCTCGAGGCCCGGCCGGAGCTGCGGCTGGAGGGCGAGGAGCTGTGGCTGCCGACCCCCGAGGGCGGCGACGGCGGCTACGCGGCGAGGGTCAGAAGGGGATAGGGCCGCGGGTGCTGTTGATTCTCCGTGTTCTGACCACCGGCCTGCAGGGGCGCGTGTCGGAGGGACCGCTTCCCCCTCAAGGGACCCGCCTCCCCGTCCGAAAGGAGAACCGGAGGACCGCCCCATGGCCCGGATCACCATCATTACGGACGACCTCGACACCCGGATCGAGGCGGTCTCCGCCCTCGACGCCGCCGCCCATGACACCTGCGCCCTGGCCGGGACCGCCCTGGGCCAGCGGCTGCCGGTGCAGGCCAGCGAGCCCGACGTGCTGGTGGTGGAGGCGGAGGTCCTCCTGCAGGGGGGCGTCAAGGCGCTGCTGCGGGAGCACGCCGCCGCCGCCGCTGGCGAGGGCGACGTCGCGGTGCGCACCCGGGCGCCGGCGGTGCTGGTGCTCATCGACGTCGGCCGCGAGGAGCTGATCATCCCCTGCTTCGACCGGGGCGCCGACGACTACCTGCTCAAGCCGTTCGACCGGCGCGACCTGCTGGGCAAGGTCGACAGCCTGCAGGCCCAGCGGCTGGGGCTGCTGCAGACCGCGACCTACGACCCGATCGCGATCTCCGACGAGGGCATGATCCTGCGCCACCCCGACCTGGGCGAGGACGGGATCGGCGCGCAGCTGGGGCGGTACGAGATCCGGGGCATGCTGGGGCGCGGCGGCTACGGGGTGGTGTACCGGGCGCACGACGTGGCGCTGGGGCGCGACGTGGCGCTCAAGGTGCTGCCCCGCGACCTGCACGACAACCCCGAGGCGGTGGCCCGCTTCTTCCGCGAGTCGACCGCGATCTCGCGCCTCGACCACCCCAACATCGTGAAGTTCTACGAGGTCGGCTCGTACCGGGGCCGCCTGTACTTCACCATGGAGCTGATCCACGGGCGGACCCTCAAGGACATCGCCGACCACGAGGCGCCGCTCCCCCCGCGGGAGGCGACCTGGTACGTGGCCGGGATCGCCGGCGCCCTGGCGGCGATCGACTCCCTGGGGCTGGTCCACCGCGACGTGAAGCCCGAGAACGTGCTGATCACCCGCGACGGCGGGGTGAAGCTGATCGACTTCGGCCTGGTGCGCATGCACGACACCGCCGCGATCACCTCGCAGGAGGACGTGCTCGGCACCCCCTACTTCATGTGCCCCGAGTACATCCGGGCCCCCGGGATCCCCGACATTCGCTACGACCTGTACGCCCTGGGGGTGACCTACTTCCACCTGCTCACGGGCGAGTACCCCTTCGACGGCAAGAACGCCGCGCAGGTCATGGAGAAGCACCTGCGGGCCCCCGCCCCCGACGTGGCCCAGTACCAGCCGGGCGTCCCCCTGGTCGCCCGCAAGGCGGTCGAGCGCCTGCTGCGCAAGGAGCCCGAGCGGCGCCCGCAGACGCCGCAGGAGGTCCTGTACATGCTCAAGCCCCTGCTGCCCTAACCCGCCGCCTGGATCGGGAAGGCCCCGTTCGCCCGCACCTCCGCGAGGGCGTGGTACTCCCGATACGGGCGGCGCAGGTGGTTCTGGTCGAGCAGCCCCTCGAGGTCGTCGCGCTCAGCGGGGAGCCGCTCGCACAAGAAGTCGTGGAAGTCGGGGAGCGTCAGGTAGTGCCCCCGCCGGCGCTCCGCGAACTCCTGGAACAGCCGGTGCACACGGCCGAACTCCAGCGACAGGGGGTCGTCGTCGCGCTGGCGCCGGCTGGCCGCCCGGTCGCACAGGTCGTACAGGTAGGCCGACGAGGCCCAGTCGCCGAAGCCCAGGCAGGCGCTCTCGTGCATGCCGCCCTCGGCCCGCTCGCCGGTCGACCAGTGGCCCACGCGCTCCATGTCGTAGGGGCTGCCGTCGTCGCCTCGATACGTGCGGGAGCGCAGGAAGGTCTGCCCGCAGAAGGTGGCGTAGCCCTCCGCGAAGTCGACGGCCAGCTGATCGATCAACCGCAGCCGGGGGTTGCGGCTGGCCCAGGCGTGCAGGCCGCCGATCGTCTGGCCGCCGTAGTCGGCGCAGGTGTAGAAGATTACGTGGCCGAACTCGTGGGCCACGTCGCTCATGGTGAACTCGACGCCGCCGTCCTGCCGGAGGAACAGCAGCTTGCTGCTCAGCCGATAGAAGGTCACCGGCGAGGGGTACATGACCTCGATCGTCGGCACCCAGGGGACGTCGTGCCGGCGGCGGGCGCCCCATAGCCAGGAGCGCATGCCGCTGATCACGCACCAGGCGTGGAAGGGCCGCCAGGTGGGGACGCTCAGCTCGACCGCGGCTCCCGCGTCGGTGCGCCCTGGGCGCTCGTTCCGCGGGTCGATCACCGCCACCGTCTTGTTGCCCCAGGGGATCGCGAGCTTCATGCCGCGGTCGAGCTCGGTGTCCTGGTCGAAGCCGTCTCCCGGTCCGAAGGTGGCGCTCCAGGCGGTCCACCGGCCGTGGCGCGCGATCGCCGAGCGGTTGTGGCCCGCGAACACCTCCAGGGCCAGCGCGTCGGGGGCGTGGCCGTCGAGCTGACCGCTGGTGAGCTCGAAGGCGCCGGCCCATGTGGTGCGGGTCCAGGCCACGGTCCGAGAGCGGTCGGCCCGGGGGAAGACCCGCAGGAGCACGAACCGCAGCGGGGCGACCCGGTCGGCCACCCCTGGGATCCGCACCTTCAGGTGGGCGGGGAGCTCGCCCATCAGGTCCTCGATGTAGACCCGCCCCGAGATCGCTGGCTCCCGGCGCCCCGAACGTCCTCTGCCCATGCAGCCCCCGCCTGGCAGCCGGCGCCCATCCGCGCAGCGCTGCTCAGCGTCCGTGATAGCCTGTTCGCGAGCCGAAGGCCACCGCCCGAGAGGCCGATCATGCCCTGGAAGCACTGCGGCGAGGACCTGCACGACGACGCGCTCACGTGTCCGGCCTGCGGGGCCGAGAAGGCCAGCTGGACCGTAGAGTTCAACGCGACCCGCCAGCTGACCGTCCGGCGGCGCCACAAGATGCTGCGCATCCAGCTGCTGGGTCCAGGCGACCTGCCGGTCGGCGGGGCCGCGTTCCGGGTGGAGTGGCCGGGCGCAGACCCGGTGGAGGGGACGCTCGACGAGGAGGGGTTCGCCAAGGTGCAGACGCCCCCCGGCCACCCCTGCGAGGTCGAGCTCTGCGGCCGCTCGGCGGCGGACGTGGTGCGGGTCGAGGGGGGGCAGGACGAGCCGGCGGGGAGCCCCGACGAGCCGGCCCGCTTCTCCTGCGAGGCCGGCAAGAAGCTGACCGCGCGCCTGCGCCTGGCCAACCCGCGCTGGAGCGAGCACGAGGCGCGGGTCGGCGAGGAGATCGAGCTGGCGGTCGACGCGGAGCTGCCCGACGGGACCGCGGCGCTGTTCAGGATCCTGGAGCACGACCAGGACGGGGAGCACGACCCGGTCACCGAGCTGGAGGGCGCCGTCGAGGGGGGCGTGGCGACGGCCCGCTGGGCCTATCAGCACGTGGAGGACAGCGACGACGTCACCACGGACGCCGAGCGGGAGGGCGGCTACACGGTCCCCGAGTTCCTGTTCGAGGTCGAGGCGGACGGCGCTCGCGCCCGCTCGGGCCTGTTGGTCTACCAGGACTGGTTCGAGGTCGAGGCGCGCGACACCCACGGCGAGCCCGCCGCCGGGGTGGAGGTCACGCTGACCCTGGCCGATGGCTCGACGCGCGCCGCGACCAGCGGGGAGGACGGGGTGGCCCGGTTCGAGGCGCTCCCGCCCGGTCCGGTGGAGTACGCCTACGAGCCCCCCGCGGGCGACGCGGCCGACGACGACTTGAGCGTCCTCGGCGCGGACGACCCCGACCTCGAGGAGGAAGAGGCGGGCGACGAGAGCCTCGTGAGCGGCGCGGCCTGAGCCCGCCTGCGCCCGCCTCCCGCCGCGAGGCGGGCTCGGAGGGGCGCGCTCAGCGCGGGATCATGGCCTCGTCGTCGACGGGGTACACCCGGAGCCGCACCTCGGGCCCCAGGCGCACCTCGCGGGCGCCGTCGAGCGGGTGCAGGGTGCCCGGCGCCAGCGGCGCCCCATCCACCCACACCGGCGCCTCCCCGCTGCGCGCGCCGACCCATAGCCGGCCGTCGCGGAGGGCGACGGTGACGTGCTCGGCGGCCACGCCGGGGCCGTGCAGCGGCAGGGCCGCGGCGTCGCCGCTCCCTCCGGTCAGCTCACCCAGGAGCCACACGTAGGCGTGCGCCTCTCCGTCCCCGCGTCGCTCGAGCAGCACGCCGGCCACGGGGTGGCCCGCCTCGAGGCCCACTGCCTCGGCGCGCTCGGTCGCGGCTCGGCGGGGGACCACCCGCCCGCGCAGGGTCACCGCCCCCGCCACCCCCAGCTCGAACTCCCGCGGCAGCGTGACCGGCACCTGCGGCGGCAGGGTCAGACCGGCCAGGGCGGTCCCGTGGGTCGAGGCTGCGTCCTGCACCGCGACGCCGCGCTCCGTCGCCAGCAGCGCGCCGTGGTGCCCGCTCACCGCGCGCGTCCGGGCCGCCGTCGCCTCGGCCGACTCGCCGGCGCGGGGGAAGGCCCGCAGCAGGAGGTCGTTCTGGCGCACGTCGCCGCGCGCGCGGTTGCGGCCGAAGCGCACCGTCGGACCGCCGAACAGGAACAGGTGGCGCGGCTCCTCCCCCGGCGCCATCAGCTCCAGCCGCAGCCGGACCGCGTCCCCGGCAGGCGCCAGCGGCGGGCCCCCGCCGCCGCCCAGCGCCGGCGCGGCCGCGGCCTCGACGGCGAACCGCGGCCCCCCTGCGCCCCCGAGCTGCAGCTCGTCGCCAGGCGCCAGCGTCGCCCGCTCGATCCGCTGTCCCGCTGCCCAGGTGCCGCCCGAGCTGCCGAGGTCTCGGACCTCGACGCCGCCGGGAGCGGGGCGCACCAGGCAGTGCAAGCCCGAGGCCGCGGCGTCGCGTTCGGGGTGGAGGCGGAGCGCCGCCTCGGGCGCGCGCCCCAGCACCTTGGCGCCGTCGATCGCCACCGGCGGCGCCGGCCGATCGAGGCGGCGCAGGGCGCACGGCCCCGTGTGGGCCGTCGGCCCCGGCTCGTCCACCGGCCCCGCGTCAGCCTGCGGGCACATCCCCTGGGAGGTCGGCGCCAGCGCCGCCTCCAGCTCGCGCAGCAGGTCGCCGGCGGTCTGCGTCCGCCGGCGCGGGTCCTTGACCAGGCAGCGCATGACCGCCGCCGAGACCTCCGCCGGCAGGTGAGGCGCCACCTGCGCCAGCTCGGGAGGCGCCTCGCGGACGTGCTGCCGCAGCAGCTCGCGCGGGTCGTCGCCCACGAACGGGAGCCGCCCCGCCAGGAGCTGGTAGATCGTCACGCCCAGCGCGTACACGTCCGCCGCGGGGGCGACCTGACCCCGGCCCCGGGCGAACTCGGGGGGCACGTACTGGAACGTGCCCAGCACGCCGCCCTCCACGGTGAGGACCGACCGGCCGCCGAGGCCGGCGCCGTCCTTGAGCTTGGCGATCCCGAGGTCGAGCAGGAAGGCGCGCCCGTCGGGGCGGAGGCGGATGTTCTCCGGCTTGAGGTCGCAGTGGATCACCCCGCGGGCGTGCAGGAAGTCGAGGGCCGGGACCACCTGGCGGAGGATCGGCAGCAGCGCGTCCAGGCTCAGGCGGCGGCCCGCCTCGAGGGGAGCCGCCAGGTCCTCGCCCTCGATCAGCTCGAGGAGCACGTAGGCCACCCCGGCCACCTCGCCGTCGTCGAGCACCTGCGGCAGGACGGGGTGCCTCAGCTGGCGGAGCAGCCGCACCTCCCGGGCGAAGCGCGCGCGACTCCGCAGCAAGGGGTCCTCCTCCCCGAGCAGCACCTTGAGGGCCGCCGGGCGACCGCCGCGGTCGCGGGTGCGGAACACCGCCCCGAAGCCGCCCTGGCCCAGCAGCGCCTCCAGCTCGTAGCCGGCGAAGGTCCCCCCGACGCGCAGGTCCACCTGCCGGTCCGGCGCGGCCACCTCGGCCGGCGCGGACGGCCCCGGGCCGGTCGCGGGGGTCCCCGGCGGGTCGAGCAGGCGGCGCAGCTTCGCCCTCAGCTCGGCGGCGGAGGGGCGCGCCTCGGCCGCCTTGTCGAGGCAGGCGGCCACCGCCTCGCGCAGGGGGGCGGGCGCCTCGGGCCATCGCTCCTCCACACGCGGCGGGTCCTCCAGGACGTGCTGGCTGATCAGGCCGAGGAGGGTGTCGGCCTCGAAGGGCGGCCGCCCGGTGAGCAGCTCCATGAGCAGGCAGCCCACCGAGTACAGGTCGGCCGGGGGGCCGGTCTCCTCCCCGGTGCACTGCTCGGGGGCCATGTACACCGGCGTGCCCACCGCGCTCTTGCCGGTCAGCTCGGCCACGGTCCGCTCGCCGCCGTGCTGGTGCTTGGCCAGGCCGAAGTCGAGCACCCGCAGGTGGTCGCCGGACGCGGTCGCCTCGACGAGCAGGTTCTCTGGCTTGAGGTCGCGGTGCACGATCCCCGCCCCGTGGGCGACGTCGAGGGCGTCGAGCAGCTGGTCGATCAGCGCCAGCGCCCGCTCCGGCGGCAGGCGCCCCTCGCGGTCCAGGAGCGCGCGCAGGTCCTCGCCGGGCGCCCACTCCATGGCGTAGAAGGGCTGGCCGCGCGCCGCGCACACGCCCGCGGCCACCAGCCGGACCACGTGAGGGTGCGGGGGCTCCGAGAGCGCCGACAGGGCGCGGACCTCTCGCCGGAACCGCTCCACGATCGCGGCGGCGGGGGCGGCCGCGCCCCC
>JAWLGW010000243.1:0-7998 GCA_041690735.1 Planctomycetota bacterium | reverse complement strand
CGAGGAGCGCGAGGGGCCGGTCGAGTGGAACGTGAGCTTCCGGACGCCCCCCGCCCCCCCTGACGAGGACGAGGGCGACGAGGAGAGCGAGCCTCCCCCCCGGCGCCGCCCGCCGACTGAGCCCCCACAGAGCGGGAAGGGAGCGGGAAGAGTCTACGCCGTTGGTGCGTCGCCGGCGGGGCTGCTAAGAAGGAGTTCAGCCGAATCCCGCAGGGAGCCTCGCGGCGTCGCGACGGGCTCGGCTGCCCCTACAGACCCGAAGAGGATCGATCATGAAGGTGAACCTGACCCACGTCGTCGGCGCCCTGTCGCTCGGAGCCCTCACCCTCGCCGGCTGCAGCAGCAACGAGGCGGCGCCCGACCAGACCGAGGAGACCACCGCCTCGGGGGCGGAGGCCACCTGCAGCGGCAAGGAGGGCGAGAAGGACGGCGAGAGCAGCGAGAACAAGTGCGGCGCCGGCCAGTGCGGCGGCGGCAAGTGCGGCGGCGGCAAGTAGCCCTTGTGGATCGCTGGCGCCGGCGGAGAGGGGCCCCGGCTCCTCTCCGTCCGGCGACGTGCCGGGCGGTCTCCCGCCCGTGATCCCGCGCGACCTCGGCGTCGGCATCGGCCTGCGCAAGGAGCTCTACGAGCAGGTGCTCGCCTCCTCGCGGCCGCTCGACTGGCTGGAGGTCGTCTCCGAGAACTTCCTGACCCTGGGTGGCCGCGCCCGGTCGGTCCTGGAGCGGGCCCGCCAGCGGTGGCCGGTGATCCCCCACGGCGTGGCCCTCGACGTGGGCGGCCCCGATCCCCTCGACGAAGGCTACCTCGACCGGCTGGCAGCCCTCGTCGACCGGCTCGACGCGCCCTTCTTCTCGGACCACGTGTGCTACAGCCGCCTCGGCGGGCGCTACCTCCACGAGCTGCTCCCCCTCCCCTTCCGCCCCGACGTGGTGGAGCACGTGGCGGCGCGGGCCCGGCGGGCGCGCGAGCGGGTGGGGCGGCCGCTCCTGCTCGAGAACGCCACCTACTACGCCGTCATGCCCGGCTCGACCCTCGACGAGGCCACGTTCTTGCGGCGGGTCCTCGAGGAGGCCGACTGCGGGCTGCTCCTCGACGTGAACAACGTGTACGTCAACGGGCAGAACCACGGCTACGACCCCCGCCGGTTCATCGAGGCGCTGCCGCTGGAGCGGGTCTACCAGATCCACCTGGCGGGGCACCGGCGCGAGCACGTGGCGGTGATCGACAGCCACGGCGCCCCCGTCCCCGAGCCGGTGTGGGCGCTGTACCGGTTCACCCTGGAGCGGACCGGCCCCGTCAGCACCCTCATCGAGTGGGACCAGAACATCCCCGACCTCGACGCGGTGCTCGATCAGGCCGATCGCGCCCGCGCCCTGCTCGGGGAGCGGCGCCCCGCGTGAGCGGCGAGGGCGACTTCCTGGGGCGTTTCTTCGCCGCCATGGACCGCTACCTGCACGAGCACCCCGACCAGCCCGAGCGGCTGGTGGCGCAGTTCCCCGAGTGGAGCGTGGACCCCCGCCGGGTGGGGATCTACGGGCGCTTCGTGCAAGAGTACGTCCACGACGTCCTCGACAAGCTGTTCCCGGTGTGCGCCGCCGCGGCAGGCGAGGCGCGGTGGCGCTCCCTCTGTCAGGCTTACTACCCGCGCCGCACCGCCGGCCACTTCGAGCTGAACCAGGTCGGGGCGGGGGTGGCCGGCTTCCTGGCCGACCTCCTGGCCCGGGGGGAGAACCTCCCCCCGTTCCTCCCCGACCTCGCTCGGCTGGAGTGGGCGCAGTTCGCCGCCTTCGGCGCCGAGGTCGAGGTGCCCGCGCGCGTGACGGCGCTCACGGTCAATCCGACCCTGCAGACCCTGCAGCATCCCTGGCTGCTGTGCGCCTACTGCATCCGGACCCAGCGCGACGGCGCCCCTCCGCCGGCCGGCCCCGCGCCGGGTGACGAGCTGGCGCTGGTGTGGCGGGTGCCCGGCGCCCACCTCGCCCGCTACCGGGCCGCCGACGCGCGGGCGCTCCTGGCGCTCAAGCTGGCGGTGGAGGGCATCCCCCCGGAGCGGGCCGCGGCCGAGGGAGGCGTCCCGGTCGAGCAGGTCGAGGCGGCGGTCAGGGACCTGGCCGAGCGCGGGCTGGTCCTGCTGCCCGGCTAACGCCGAGCTAACGCCTTGTCGGATCGCGCGTTGTCACGGCGGCCGCG
Source organism: Planctomycetota bacterium (assembly GCA_041690735.1). GTDB lineage: Bacteria > Planctomycetota > J058 > J058 > J058 > JAWLGW01. The sequence goes on along the minus strand of JAWLGW010000243.1, from coordinate 5,807 downwards.
GGGTTCTATCATTCGTGCCGTGGGCTCCTCCAACCCTGACTTCAAGGTGTACGTCGCCGGTCGGCCGCTCGCGGACGACGTGGTGACCGCGGTGATCCAGATCACCGTCGACGACAGCGTGGGCGCCGCGGCGGTGGCCACGATCAAGCTGCGCGACGACGGCTGCAAGATCTCCGACGAGGGTCCCTTCAAGTGCGGCGCCCCGATCAAGGTGGACCTCGGGCTGGTGGGCTCGACCCAGACGGTGTTCGTGGGCGAGGTGACCGGGCTGCGGGCGGCGTTCCCCCGCCGGGGCAACCAGACCCTGCTGGTGATCGCCCAGGACAAGTTCCACCGGCTCCGGCGCAACCGGCGCCAGAAGACCTACCTCAACACGAAGGACTCGGACGCGGTGTCGCAGGCGGCGCAGGCGGCCGGGCTGACCGCGCAGGCGGACGCGACGCCGATCACCCAGGAGTCGATCCTGCAGTGGAACCAGACCGACGCCGACTTCGTCCTGGAGCGGGCCTCGCTGTTCGGGTTCGAGGCCTTCGTCGACGACGGCAAGCTGATCTTCCGCGAGCCCAAGCTCACCGACTCCGAGGCGGTGACGATCGAGTGGCACCAGGCGCTGAAGCACTTCACCACCAGCATCTCGCTCCACCAGCAGCAGAAGGAGCTCAAGGTCCGCGCCTGGAGCATGAAGGACAAGGAGATGCTGGAGTTCAGCGCCGCCACGGGGGACGAGCGCGACCTCATGGGCGGGACGGTCGCCGGCGCCCAGGCGGTGGAGGAGGTGGACGGCGCTCCCAACGCCGAGCACACCACGCCCGCCAGCACCCCCGAGGAGGTCGAGGCCTACGCCAAGGCGCTGTTCACCAAGCGCGCCGAGCGGTTCGTCCTCGGGGAGGGCACCTGCGATGGCGAGCCCAAGATCCGTCGCGGCAAGGTGATCAAGATCGACGGGATCGGGCAGATGCTCTCGGGCAACTACTACGTGCACCGGGCGATCCACACCCTGCTGCCCGGGACCGGCTACACCACGACCTTCAGGGTGTATCGGGCCGGCGTCCTCGCGCCCGCCGAGGCCCCGCCCACCTACGAGCGGCAGGAGGTCGAGCGGGAGCCGGCCGAGGCGGCCGCCGAGGGCGGACCGGTGGCCTTCGAGGTGGCGACCCCCAGCGGCGCGCCCCTGGGCGGCGCGCCCTTCGTCCTGCAGGACCCGAGCGGGAACCGGCAGGCCGGTCAGCTCTCCAGCGACGGCCGCGTCGACGTCGAGTTCGAGGAGTAGCTCCAAAGGAGCAGAGAGCTCGTCCCGACCGCCCGTTGATCCGCTCAGGAGAGCTGCTTTCTGCACCTTTGGAGCTCGGTTGGGGCGGTGGCTCCGCTGACAGCTCCACCCGGCGACTGCGCATGGGGCTGTCGCTGGCGGGCTGGGCGCCTTGGCAGTCGATCAATACGTCCAGGCCAGGCCGACCTCGACCGCCGCGTTGTTGAAGCGGACCCGCGACCACTCGTGGCCCTGCGTGAGGTGGTCGCGGCGGAGCTGCTCGTTCCAGCTCGTGAGCAGGCCGTTGCGCAGGTCGATCGCCGTGACGACCTGGAGCCCTCCGCCGAGGTGCCAGCGGGCGCCGAAGCGCGAGCTGCTGACGAACGAGGGCAGGCGGTCGCTCAGGCCGAGCGTGATCCCGTTGCTGAGGAACAAGGTCACCGGGCCGACCCGCGCCTCGAGCTGGTAGGTCAGCGCCGGTCCCAGCAGCGCCGCCACGTCGGCGCGGGCGCGGCGTCCCTCGCCGCGCAGGCGCAGGCGGGCGTGAAGGTAGGCCGGCCCGATCCCGAACCACAGGCGGACCGTCTCGCGGTTGACCCACACGTAGCGGAGGCTCAGCTCCGCGTACTGGATGTCGACGTCGGTCCGTACCCGTGAGCCGCCGGGGAAGGTGACCTCGTCGAGGGTGATCCCCCGGTAGTGGACCTCCGCGCTGGGGCCCCCGTTCGCCATGCCCCAGTACACGGCCCCCAGGCTGCACCAGGAGGCGAGCTCCACGTCGACCAGTGCGGTGATCCCCCAGGTAGGGCGCGCGGGCAGGTGGGCGTCCTTCTGCAGGTCGACGCCGGTGGAGTTGGACTCGGGCCCGTGCTTGAACTTGCCGATCAGCGGGAAGCCCGCTCGGCCGGTGAGCTCCAGCCGCAGCCAGGGGAGGGGCGGCGCTTCGCCCTCCGCCTCGCCCTCGGGGGTGTCCCCCTCGGCGCGGGTCCGGATCCCGGGGGCGGCGTCGCTCCGGTCCGCGGACCCCTCGCTGCCCTCGACCGCGGGCGCGACGGGCGCCTCCTGGGCGCGCGCGGGCGCCCCCGCGGCGAGCGCCGCCAGCGTCAGTAGCAGCCCCACCTTCCCCACGGCGCCAGTGTGCCTCAAAGGGGGCCCCCGAGGACACCCCTGCCGGGCCCCCCGGGGCCCGAAGTGGTACACCATCTCCCGGGGGCGGCGCCGCCGCCGTGGAGGGAGCCTGGTGCCGACGCCGATCGACGTGGCGCTCGGCCGAGCCGCCATCGCGCGCGGCTGGGTGACGCAGGAGACGGTCCGGCAGGTGTACGGCCGCCTCAGCGAGGGCACCTCCCTCGCCGTGGCGCTCCAGAGGCAGGGCCTCCTCCGGCCCGAGCAGGCGCGAGCCCTCCTCGAGGAGGTGGGCGCCGCGGGCGCGGGGCCCACGGAGGGAGCTGGCGTGCCCGCCAGCGACGACGGCCTCCCGGCGCCGGGCGCGGTGCTCGCTGGCCGCTATCGACTGCTCGACCTGCTGGGCAAGGGGGGCATGGGAGCTGTGTATCGCGGCGTCGACGCGGCCGGCGCCGAGGTCGCGGTCAAGGTCATGCTGCCCGACGTCGCCGGCGGGGAGGTCGCGCAGGCGCGCTTCCGGCGCGAGGCCGAGGCGGCGGCCAAGGTGGATGGCCACCCCGGGGTGGTGCGGGTGCGGGACCTCGGCAGCGAGGGCTCCCTCCTGTACGCGGTGCAAGACTACGTGCGCGGGCGCGACCTCAAGGCGGTGCTCGCCGAGCGCGCGGCGTTCCCCGCCCCGGAGGCGGCGCAGGCGGTGGAGGAGGTCGCGCGCGCCGTCGACCACTGCCACCGGCGCGGGGTGCTCCACCGCGACCTCAAGCCCGCCAACGTGCTGGTGGACGCGGAGGGGCGGCTCAAGGTGACCGACTTCGGCCTGGCCCTCGACACCGGCGCGGAGCGCTTGTCGCGCACCGGCGAGCTCATGGGGACCCCGGCCTACATGCCGCCCGAGCAGGCGGACGGGGCCAAGGACCAGATCGACGCGCGGGCGGACGTGTACGCCCTGGGCGCGATCCTGTACGAGCTGCTGACCGGAGCGCCGCCCTTTCGCGGCGCCGGCCCCGAGGTGCTCGCCAAGGTGTTCCTGCGCGAGCCCCCCCCGCCGCGCTCGGTGCGGCCCGGCGTCCCGGCCGACCTGGAGGCGATCTGCGCCCGCGCCATGGCCAAGGACAAGGAGCGGCGCTACGGCTCGGCCGAGGCCCTGGCCGAGGACCTCGCCCGGTGGCGCCGCGGCGAGCCGATCTCGACGCGACGCCCCACCTGGCGCGAGCGGTTCCGCTACCGGTGGCGGCGGCGCGACCCGCGGCTGTTCGTCGAGCTGACGGGGGCCCTGCTGCTGCCGGTCGCCCTCGCCGCAGCCGTGGGGCTGCAGGCGCTCACCGAGTGGCGCTGGGCGGCGCTGGAGCGGGTGTTGAGCGAGCTGCCGGCGCGGGTGAGCCAGGCGGAGCCGCTCGCCAGCCAGGCCGCGGAGCAGGCGGCGCGCGAGCTGCTGCAGGCGATCGCCGCCTCCCCGGCGGGCGACGCGCCGGAGCTCACCGGCGCCGATCGCGCCCTCACTCCGGGGGAGGAGGGCGGCGGCGAGCGCCACCAGCGGCTGGCGCGGCTCCACGAGGCGCTGATCGGCGCGGCGCGGGCGCCGGCGGTCTTGGCGCGCCTCGACGAGCGGGAGGACGGAGCGGAGGTGCGACGCTCGGCCGAGGTGCTGATCGACCGGCTGGCCATCGCCTGCGGCCGAGCGCCGCAGGGGGCGGCCGGGGCCTCGCCCGAGCACCGGCTCCTGGGCGCGCTGGGCGAGCTGCGCTGGGGCGCGCCGGCGCCGGACCCGGTGCCGTGGGCGACCGCGGAGGCCGCTCGGGAGGCGCTGCAGGAGCTGGCCGAGGCGGACGCAGGGCGGCCCGTCGCCGCTAGCGCGAGGCAGGCGCTGGCGCGGCTGGACCAGGCGCGTCGCCGCGTGCAGACCTTCGCCCTCGGCGAGACCTTTCCCGACGACGTGCCCGTCGCGCCCGAGCAGTCGACCGCCGTGCTCCAGGTCTTGCTCCAGCGCCTCAACGGGCGCGGCTGGCCTCGTGAGGAGCTCAAGGAGGTGCCGCCCGAGGCGAGGGCGTACGCGGCGGCGTTGCTGCACCGGCTCCTCCCCGGGACCGTCAAGGCCGCGGTGGCGGCGCTGCGCCGCCAGGCCGTCGAGCGCATGGACGTGAGTCGCCTCGACGACGCGCTGACCGCGCACCTCCTCCCGCTGGTGGAGGACCCGCCGCAGGTCCCGACCGTCGCGGCGGCGTCGAACGACGAGGCGGTCGACGTCCTGCGCGCCGAGCTCAATCAGCTGGCGGGGCTGCTCCTCGAAGCGTCGGAGAGCCGAGGCGCGTCGGACCGGTTCCAGGACGGGGTCGCCGAAGCCCTGGCGGTGGTGAGCAGGTACCTCGAAGACGACCTCGTCGCCGAGCAGCTCCGCCCCCGCCTGACTGCGCTGTTCCAGAGCCTCGCGGACCCGCGCGCCCGCCCGCCGGTGCAGGTGCTGGTCCTCCTGCTGCGCGTCGGCGTGGCGCCCAGCTCCTCGCTCCTGGCAGGACCGCTGGGGGAGCGCCTGCTCGAGGGCGAGCTGCTGAGCGAGGTGGGGGAGGCGCTCCCTCTGGGCGAGGTTCACATGCTGTGGGCCTTCGCCCTCCAGGCGGTGAAGGGGAGCGAATACACCGGCCCCACGCAGGAGGCGCTCGCTCGTCGCTACGCCGACGCCCTCGGTGACCTGCTCGCCCCCGAGACGCGCGCGGCGCTCCACCTGCCGGCGGCGTTGCCGCTGCGCGAGCCCGTGGTCGAGGCCTGGCGCGTGGAGTGCCGCTGGGACGCCGTGTACCGCGTGCACCTCGCCCACACCAACCCCACCTGGCCCGAGGCTCATCCGGAGGCGGCGGCCGCCGCCCTGGTGGAGATGCGCCGCCTGATCGCGGCCGGGCCGGAGGGGTACCGCGGGATCTACCCCTGGCTGCACGCCGCGGCGCAGCTCGGCTCCTCCTTGGGGCTGGCGTCGCTGGAGCGCAGCCAAGCCGGCGACGAGGCGGGCGCCAAGGCGCTGCAGCGCGAGAAGCTGGCCGTGCACGAGCGCAGCCTGGCCCTCGGCTGGCCCGAGTACGAGCGGGTGCTCCGTCACCCCGACCAGGCGAGGGACTGGGTGATCGAGAAGGGGCCGGCGGAGCTGCACGGCAAGTTGATCGACCACGCGGTGCACCGCCTCCTGGCCCTCGAGGCGCTCGGGCGCGACGACGACCTCCTGGCCGCGGCGCGCGCCGCCCAGGAGCGGCTGGCGAGCCTGCACCGTCCGCGGTCGCTCATGGTGGAGCTGCTGGTGGCTCGAGCCATGCTGCGGCGGGGCGACCTGGGCGAGGCGGCCCGTCTGGCGACGGCCGCGCGCGACGAGGCCGAGGCGCGTGCGTCGCGGCTGGGCGAGGAGGGGGAGGCCCGGGCGGCGGTGCGGGATCACGCCCGCGCCCTCCTGGCG
>JAWLGW010000242.1:0-8008 GCA_041690735.1 Planctomycetota bacterium | reverse complement strand
GTCCACCTGACGGAGATCGTGCAGAAGTCCAAGAAGGAGACCCACCTCTGCGAGGAGTGCGCCAAGAGCAGGGGCGTCGACTACGCCACCGCCTTCTCGGTGAAGGACTACCTGAGCGGCCTGGGCGAGCCGAAGCCGGCGCCCAAGGTCGCCAAGGCGCCGAGCGCGGCGGCCCCCGCCGGCGACCCGCTCGAGCCCTGCCCCTCCTGTGGGATCACCTTCAACGAGTTCCGCCAGACCGGTCGCCTCGGCTGCGCGCACGACTACGACCACTTCCGGCGCGGGCTGCTGCCCTTGCTGGAGAAGATCCACGCGGCGCGCCAGCACACCGGCCGCGTGCCCCTCAAGATCGGCGCCCGCCTGGAGCGCAAGCGCCAGATCGCGCGGTTCCAGCAGGAGCTGCAGGAGGCGGTGGAGGCCGAGAACTACGAGGCCGCGGCCCAGCTGCGCGACAAGATCCGCGAGCTCGAGCAGGTCGGGGAGCAGCAGCGGTGAACGACGACCGCCCCGAGAACCGTATCGACCTCGACATGGGCGACCTCCACCTCTCCCTCGGCGAGTGGCTGTCGGGCACAGGCCCCGAGAGCGACATCGTCATGAGCACGCGGATCCGCCTGGCGCGCAACGTGGTGGAGTATCCCTTCCCCACCCGCTGCCAGGACGGCCGCCGGCGCGAGCTGGAGCGCTTCCTGCGCGACCGGCTCCGCCAGGCCGAGCTCGGGGCGGAGGTCGGTTACCAGAACCTCGGGTCCGCCGACCCGATCGATCGGCAGTGCCTGGTCGAGCGCCACCTGATCTCGAAGGATCACGCCTCGGGCCGGGGCGAGCGGGGGGTGGCCCTCGAGCCCCGCGGCACCCTGTCGATCATGGTCAACGAAGAGGACCATCTGCGGATCCAGGTGCTGCGCTCGGGCTTCCAGCCCGACATCGCCTGGGAGCAGATCGCGCAGGTCGACCGCCGCCTGGAGGACCACCTCGAGTACGCCTTCTCGCCCGAGTTCGGCTACCTCACCGCCTGTCCGACCAACGTCGGCACCGGCATGCGGGTGTCGGTCATGCTGCACCTGCCGGCGCTCGTCATGACCAAGCAGATCGAGAAGGTGTTCCACGCCGTCAGCAAGATCAACCTGGCGGTGCGGGGCTTCTACGGCGAGGGCACGCAGGCCCTGGGCGACTTCTATCAAATCTCCAACCAGGTCACGCTGGGGCCGTCGGAGGAGGAGATCCTCAAGACGATGGCCGACCACGTGCCGCAGATCATCAAGTTCGAGCGCAACGTCCGCGAGACGCTCATTACCGAGAACCGAGTTGGCCTCGAAGATCGAGTGTGGCGCGCCTACGGTATGCTGGAGCGCGCCAGGTTGATCACCTCGGAGGAGACCATGGAGTACCTCTCCATGGTCCGCATGGGGGTGAACCTCGGCCTGATCGACACCTTCCCGATCAGCGCGGTCAACGAGCTGTTCATCCTCACCCAGCCGGCTCACCTCCAGAAGCTGAACGGCCGAGAGCTGAACACCCCCGAGCGGGATGAGAACCGGGCGCGGTACGTCCGGCAGCGTCTCGCGAGCCTGAACTGACGCGCAGGAGACTTCTATGTTCGATCGCTTTACCGACAGGGCGCGCAAGGTCATGGGGCTCGCGCGGCAGGAGGCCCAGCGGTTCAACCACGAGTACATCGGCACCGAGCACATCCTCCTGGGCCTGATCCAGGAGGGGTCGGGCGTCGCGGCGAACGTGCTGCGCAACCTCGACGTCGACCCCGAGAAGATCCGGGTCGAGGTGGAGAAGATCGTGCAGGACGGGCCGACCATGGTCACCATGGGGCAGCTGCCGTTCACGCCCCGGGCCAAGAAGGTGCTGGAGCTGGCCTCGGAGGAGGCCTCCAACCTCCGGCACAACTACATCGGGACTGAACACCTGCTGCTCGGGTTGATCCGAGAGAACGAGGGTGTCGCCGCCCAGGTCCTGATGAACCTCGGGCTGAAGCTCGAGGACGTCCGCGAGGAGGTCCTCGAGCTCCTAGGAGCTGACATGTCGAGCAATGAGAGCGCTCCCGGTGGGGGCGAGAAGGCCTCGAAGAAGTCGAAGACACCGGCGCTGGACGCCTTCGGCCGCGACCTGACGGAGCTGGCCAAGGAGGGCAAGCTCGACCCGGTCATCGGCCGCAAGGACGAGATCGAGCGCGTCACCATGATCCTGTCGCGCCGCACCAAGAACAACCCGGTGCTCCTCGGCGAGCCCGGCGTCGGCAAGACCGCGATCGTCGAGGGGCTGGCCCAGGACATCATCAAGGGCAACGTCCCCGAGATCCTCCGTGAGAAGCGGATCGTGGTGCTCGACCTCGCCATGATGGTCGCCGGCACCAAGTACCGCGGTCAGTTCGAGGAGCGGATCAAGGCGGTCATGACCGAGGTCCGCCGCGTCAAGAACGTCGTCCTGTTCATCGACGAGCTCCACACGCTCGTCGGCGCGGGCGGCGCGGAGGGCGCGATCGACGCCAGCAACGTGCTCAAGCCGGCGCTGTCGCGCGGCGAGGTGCAGTGCATCGGCGCCACCACCCTCGACGAGTACCGCAAGTACATCGAGAAGGACGGGGCGCTGGCCCGCCGCTTCCAGAGCATCACGGTCGATCCCCCCAGCAAGGAGGAGGCGGTCGAGATCCTCAAGGGGCTGCGCGACAAGTACGAGGCGCACCACAGGGTCCAGTACACCGACGAGTCGCTGCAGGGCGCGGTCGACCTGGCCAGCCGCTACATCACCGATCGGTTCCTCCCCGACAAGGCGATCGACGTGATCGACGAGGCCGGGGCCCGCTTGCGCATGAAGTCCATGCGGACGCCGCCCGACCTCAAGGACATCGAGGAGGATGTCAAGAAGCTGGAGAAGGAGAAGGAGGAGGCCGTCGCCGGGCAGGACTTCGAGCGGGCCGCCTCCCTCCGCGACCAGGCCGACAAGCTCAAGAAGAAGCGCGAGCAGATCAAGCGCGAGTGGCGTGACGCGGCCAAGGAGTCGGGCGGGGTCGTCGACGAGGAGATGATCGCCGAGACCGTCTCCAAGATGACCGGGATCCCGCTCACCCGCCTGGAGAAGGGCGAGGCCGAGCGTCTCCTCCAGATGGAGGAGGAGCTCCACAAGATGGTCATCGCCCAGGACGCCGCGATCAAGACGATCGCCAAGGCGGTGCGGCGCTCGCGGTCGGGCCTCAAGGACCCCCTGCGGCCCATGGGCTCGTTCATGTTCCTCGGCCCCACCGGCGTCGGTAAGACGCTGCTGGCCAAGGCGCTGGCGAAGTTCATGTTCGACAGCGAAGAGGCGCTGATCCAGATCGACATGTCCGAGTACATGGAGAAGCACAACGTCAGCCGGCTGGTGGGCGCGCCTCCTGGGTACGTCGGCTTCGAGGAGGGCGGCCAGCTCACCGAGAAGATCCGCCGGCGGCCCTACTCGGTGGTCCTGTTCGACGAGATCGAGAAGGCCCACCACGACGTGTTCAACATGCTCCTCCAGATCATGGAGGAGGGGAAGCTGACCGACAGCTTCGGCCGCCACGTCGACTTCAGGAACGTGATCCTGATCCTGACGAGCAACATCGGCTCGGACGTGATCAAGAACAAGACCGGCCTCGGCTTCGGCGACCCCAGCTCCTCGGGCGACCAGCGCAGCTACGAGATCATGAAGAAGCAGCTGTTCGACGAGCTGGAGCGGAACTTCCGCCCCGAGTTCATCAACCGGCTGGACGACATCGTGATCTTCCACCAGCTGACCCGCGACGACCTCAGCAAGATCGTCGAGCTCGAGATCAACAAGGTCGCCAACCGGCTGGAGGACAAGGGCCTCTCCCTGTCGATCGGCCCCAAGGCGACCGAGTTTCTGATCGACAAGGGCTTCGACCAGGAGTACGGCGCCCGGCCGCTGCGGCGCGCCATCGAGCACCACCTCGAGGACGCCCTCTCCGAGGAGCTCCTCAAGGGGACCTTCGAGGGCAAGAACCACGTCGTGGTCGAGGTCGACGAGGAGGTGGGCAAGCTCACCTTCACCGCCATGGAGCAGGCCGCCGTCTGACGGTCGCCTGAGCGAAGACAGCCTTCAGCGAGCGGGCCGGGCGCGTGCGTCCGGCCCGCGTCGCGTGTGGTGGACTCACTCGCGGGCGCGGCGGGCGAGCGCCAGGCCCGCCGCGCAGGCGAGCGCGAAAGTCACCGTCGCGGCGGCGGTCAGTCACGAGGCCCGGACCCGCGAACGGCTCGCGCCAGTCCCGTAGGTGCCGCCGGGGTGCCACGCTGCGGCGTGCGGAGCGACCGGCGGGTATCCTCGCCGCATGAGCGAGGTGATCGCTTTCGGCCGCGACAAGGCCGGCATCTCCAGCTGGCTGCACCCGGCGACGCCGCTGCCGATCGTAATGCGGTCTTGCCGCCCGGGGGAGTTGCCGCCCATGCGCACGCTCCCCGGCGGCGCGATCTACTCCGTGCTGCCAGACCCCCGTGAGGCTCCCGACGCCTGGCCCAGCGCCTGGCGCTGGTTCCTCGCCCAGCGATTGTTGCGGGATGCCGACCGGGAGGCGGTGCGTACGGCGGAGAGCGACGAGGAGGCGACCGCCCGGGTCGCGGAGAGCGACGCGCTCCGCGCAGACTGGCAGGGAGCGCGCGATCTGCTGCTGCGCCAGGCGATCCACGCCGCGCTGCTCCAGTACCCCGACCTGCGGCGGCGGCTGATCGCCACCGGGAGCGCCCGCCTGGTGGCCCGCGGAGAAGACCCCTGGCTGGAGGAGGCGCCGGACGGCGTCGGCGGCAACCGCCTGGGACAGATGCTCGAGGAGGCCCGGGAAGCCTTCGGACGAGGCGGCGACTGGCGGCCGGTCTCTCTCGAGCTTCACTCCACGTCGGACTGGGCCACGGTGCGCTTCCCCCGCGGAGAGCTGGGTTTGCGCCGATACCCCCTGGTGGTGAGCGAGCCAGGACTCTCGGTGAAGGAGGAGCAGTCCCTGTCGATCCACACGGGGGTGCCTCGAGCCGTCCCCGTCACGGTGAGGGCCGAGGCCTGGCTCCTATGGGATGGAGAGCCGGCGCCGGTCAAGACCTGCAAGGGGAACCTGGGACGGGTGACGGTGCGGGTGTGGGAAGCCGACCGGGTCTTGGAGCACGTCAACGGTCTCCACGACTACCGGACGAGCTGGTGGAACCACCTCGAGGCGCTCCCGGCCGAGGTGCGCTGGCGACCCTTCGCGGGCGCCGATCCGGTCCTCATGGCCAGCCATGGAGGGCGCCTCCTCTCGGGTGCCGCGGGGGCTGTGGTGCTGGCCGTGCCGGCGGCCGCACTCGCGCTGGTCGCTGCGGCAGCGATCGGGCTATCCTGGCCACTCTGGGCGCTCGGAGGGCTGCTCGCAGCCACTGTCTCCGTGGCGTCCTGGGAGCTAGGGCGTCGCGCGCCGTCGTCGCGCCGCCCCGGGCGCGTCCTGTGGGCAATGCCCTTCGAGGAGCGCGAGCGACGGGAGCTGGAGGACCCGGCGAATCAGCTCTCGCTGGCCGAGAGCGCGACCGACGGCCTTCACATGACGGCGAGCCCGCGCGCGAGCGCAGGCGGCGCGTGTCCCTTCTGCCGTGAAGCGCTGGCCCTGGCCTCCGACCAGGACCTGGCGTTGGGCGCCTGCGCCGACTGCGGCACGCCGCACCACGTCGCATGCTTCGAGGAGCATCGCCGCTGCGCGCTGCTCGGTTGCGAGGGCGGGCGGCTCGCTCCCATCATCCTGTGGCACGAGGTGTGAATGCGACGTCGCTCCACCACCTCGAGCTCAACGTGTCCGACCTCGCCGCAGCGTCTCGTTCTGCGAGACGCCACCGGGGCCGCCACGAAGCTCCCGCCGGAGACCCCGTCGCGCCCCCGCCACCCGCCCGAAGCGGCGCCGGAGGGCGGCCATCAGGTAGGCTGACCCCCTGGGTCGTCCGGGGAGGAGAGGCCATGCGGGACCTCCAGTCCGTGTACGAGGGCGTCGATGCGGTGCGGAAGCGGCTCGACGCGCACCGGCCGTTCACGCCCGACGTGGAGGAGCGGGTCGACCAGTGGGTGGTGCCCCGGTTCGTCCACGCATCGAGCGCGCTCGGCAGCAAGGACGCCCTGACGGCCACCCAGACGGCGGCGTTCATCGAGAGCGAGATCGTGTCGGGCGGGCACCCGCTGGACCGGTTCCTGGCCGTCCGCCGCCACCAGGCCGGGCTGGAGGCGGCGCGGGAGCGCGCCCGCGAAGGCGGCGTGATCGACGTCGACTTCGTGCGCCGCCTGCACGTGCTCCTGACCGAGGGCTCGCGGGACGCGCCCCGCCAGCGGCCCGGGCTGTGGAAGGAGGCCGCCAGCCGCACCACCCGGCGCCGGGGGCACGTGTTCCGCTACGTCGCCCCCTCCAAGGTCGAGGAGTGCATGGCGCGCCTGGAGCGCGAGATGCCAGCCTGGGCGGCGGAGCGCCACCCCCTGGAGGTGGCCGCCTGGCTGTACTTCCACCTGAACATGATCCACCCGTTCGAGCGGCTGAACGGCAAGGTCGCGCGGCTGGCGGCCACCACGGTGCTGCTGCACGCGGGCTACCCGCCGCTGATCGTCCCGCCCGAGGAGATCGGCGGCTTCCTCGACGCCCTGCGGGCCTGCGACGCCTCCGTCACCAGGGAGAAGTACGCGCCCCTGTCCGCGGCCTTCGACCTGAGCCGGCTGATCGAGTTCTTCGCCGGCTGCCTGTCGCGCACGGGTGAGCGCCTGCTCGACGTGATCGAGGGCCGGACCGCCCAGCCTGACGGCTTCGCCGAGGGGGCGCGCGCCTCACAGGTCGCCCTGGCGGACGACCTGCGCAGGCGGCAGGACGTCTCCTGGCGCTTCCGCGCGACCTTCGAGGTGCGGGCTCTCCACGCCCGGATCGTCTCGGTGCTGGAGCGCATGGCCGTCGAGGGGCCGCTGTTCACGATCCGCATGGAGCGCCAGGACGTGCTCCCCACCCACGCCGTGGCGCGCGCGATCGCCCCGGTGCTGCCGACCGCCGAGGCAGGGCTGGTGGGCGAGGTGGAGATGATCGTGGAGCCGCAGACGACCACCCGAGGGATCAAGTTCCCCCCCACCAGCACCCTGGTCGTGGCGGTCGCCGCCACGGCGATCGGCATGCACGTGGTGACCGCCTCCAGCGACCTCGAGGAGCCGCAGGTCCACTACGGGCCCAACCGCTCGCCCGAGTGGCCCACCAGCACCCTGGAGACGATCCTGGCCCGCACCCTCGACGAGCAGCGCAAGCGGTTCGAGGGCGGGATCGACAAGCTCAACGCCTCGCCCACCCAGCGCTTCAAGCTCCTGCGCGGGCGGTCGGGTGAGGTCGACGACCTGGCGGTCCTCGACGCGCCGGCGGCCGCGGCCGCGCCCAGCGAGCGCCCCGAGGAGTCGGTGGCCGCGTCCGCCCGCGACCGGCTCACCCGCGAGAGCGAGCTGGACGGGGTCAAGCCGGCGGAGCCGCCGCTGCTGTTCTAAGGGCCCGGCGCTGAGCCGGGCGCGCCGCGCCCCAGCCGCGCCTTGATCTCCTGCGCCACCTGCAGGGCCTCCTCCAGCGCGGGCGCCAGGCAGGTCACGTGGCCCATCTTCCGCCCGGGGCGCGCCTCGCGCTTGCCGTACAGGTGGAGCCGAGCGCCCGGGTGGCGCAGCACCAGACTCCAGTCGGGCGGACCGGCGGCCCACAGGTCGCCCAGCAGGTTGAGCATGACCACCGGGGTGAGCAGGCGCGGGTCGCCCAGGGGCTGGCCGCACAGGGCCCGCACCTGCTGCTCGAACTGGCTGGTGGCGCAGGCGTCGAGGGTGAAGTGGCCGCTGTTGTGGGGGCGGGGCGCCATCTCGTTCGCGAGCAGTCGTCCGCCGCTCAGGAAGAACTCCACCGCCAGCACCCCGCAGTAGTCGAGGCGCTCGGCGACCGCCTGCGCGACCTGGACCGCATCCGCCCGCAGCGTGGCCTCGATCCGCGCGGGGACCAGGCTGAGGTCGAGGATCC
>JAWLGW010000241.1:0-8015 GCA_041690735.1 Planctomycetota bacterium | reverse complement strand
GGGACTGTGTGTGTGCTTTCATCTCCCTAGCGGAGCATCCGACACCGACAGAGATGTGATGCATGGTCAGCCATCCATGATCGTGCACCTCCGTTTAGGGGGGAGCCGCGGCTCCCACTACCCCCCTGCGGCTCCCACTGCTAACGTGCCGCCCCATGACGGAGCCCACCCCCGTGGACGAGGCCCCGGCGCCCGCCGGCGGAGGCCTGCTGAGCGCGCGTCAGATCCCCAACCTGATCTGCGTGCTGCGGGTGGTGCTGGTGTTCGGCGCCCTGGGGTACCTCGGGCACCTGCGGATGAGCGAGGGGACCTGGTCGACGCCCGCGGTGATCGTGATCACCGTCGCGGCCTTGACCGACCGCCTGGACGGGTTCCTGGCCAAGCGCTACGGGTGGGCCTCGGCCCTGGGGGCGGTGCTCGACCAGATCTCCGACAAGCTGGTCACCCTGGCCCTGTTCTGCTTCCTGGTGGTGTTCGGCGCCTTCCCCGCCTGGGGCCTGGGCCTGATCGTGCTCCGGGAGCTGTTCGTCACCGCCCTGCGGATCACCGCCAACCTCGAGCAGATCAAGATCCGCACCAGCCAGGCCGGGCGGTTCAAGACCTTCACCCAGCAGGTGGCGGTGCTGCTGATCTTCCTCCACTGGGCCTACCCCCAGCCGGTGTTCGAGCCGGTGGCGGGCCTGGGGCTCACCTTCGCGCAGTGCCTGCTGTGGGGCGGGTGGCTGGTGTTCTGGGCGATCATGCTGGCCCTGGGGCGGCGCGGCTTCGCCGGCTTCTGGCGCACCTACACCACGACGCGCGTCGACCCCCGCACCGGCGAGGAGTCGCGCGCCTGGGCCGACCTGGTGCTCGTGTACGCCACGATCGCCGCCATGGCGCTGCCCCTGAGCGTGGCGGGCCCGGTGGTGGTGCTGGTCATTACCGTGGGCACGGGGGTCACCTACTTCACCGCCTACCTGTGGGCCCGCGACGTCCTCGACCGACGCACCGCCGCCGGGGCGCGCAACGTCGCCCTGTCGCTGGTGGGCTCCGCCGCGCTGGCGGCGGGCCTGGCGGGCGCGCTGGTGGTCTCGCCCACCCTGCCGGTCATGTGGGCGCTGGTGGGCGTGCTGAGCGTGCTGTGGACGGCGCTGCTGACGGTGAGCTACCGGACCGACCCTGTCGCCGCTTGACCTCAGTCCCCCGGGTCGCCCTCGACGCCGGCGAAGAACTCGGCCGCCAGGTCGTCGAGGCGCCCGGCCGCGATCGCGCGGCGGAGGCGGTCCATGAGGCGCTGGTAGAAGCGCAGGTTGTGGAGCGAGCAGTAGGTGAGCCCGGCGATCTCGCCGGTCTTGAGCAGGTGCCGCAGGTAGGAGCGCTGCACCCCCTGCGAGCAGGCCAGGCAGTCGCACAGGGGATCGATCGGCCGGTGGTCGTCGGCGAAGCGGGCGTGCTTGAGGCGCAGCCGGGCGCGGGGCCACAGGAACACCTCGCCGGTGCGGGCGTTCCGGGTGGGGAGCACGCAGTCGAACATGTCGACGCCGCGCTGGACGGCGCGCACGATGTCCTCCGGCTTGCCCACCCCCATGAGGTAGCGGGGGCGGTCGGCGGGGAGCTGCGCGCAGGTGGTCTCGAGGATCGCGTTCATCTGCTCGGCGGTCTCGCCCACCGACAGCCCGCCGATCGCGTAGCCGGGGAAGTCGAACGCCAGCAGCTCGTCGGCGCTCTTGGCCCGCAGGTCGGGGAACACCCCGCCCTGGACGATCCCGAACAGGGCCTGGTCGTGGGGACGCTCGTGGGCCTCGAGGCACCGCTCGGCCCAGCGGGTGGTGCGCTCGACCGCCGCGGCCACCGCCTCGCGGGGGGCGGGGTGGGGCGGGCACTCGTCGAACGCCATGATGATGTCGGCGCCGAGCTGGTTCTGGATGTGGACGGAGCGCTCGGGGGTGAGGTCGATCAGGGTCCCGTCGTAGGGCGACTTGAACTTGACCCCGTCCTCGCCCAGCTCGCGCAGCTCGGCCAGGGAGAACACCTGGTAGCCGCCCGAGTCGGTCAGCATGGCGTGGGGCCAGCGGCTGAACGTGTGCAGCCCGCCGGCGGCGGCGACGCGGCCCGCGCCGGGCTTGAGGGCCAGGTGGAAGGTGTTGCCGAGGAGGATCCGGGTGCCGGTGGCAGCGACCTGGTCGGTGGTGCACGCCTTGACCGTGCCGCGGGTGCCCACCGCCATGAAGGTGGGCGTGGGGATGGTGGCGTGCGGGAGGCTCAGCCGGCCCAGCCGAGCGGCGCCGCAGGTGGCCGCGAGCGAGAAGCGAAGCGGCGGCGTGCTCAAGCGGGTCCTGGCGAGGAGGCTACTGGGCGTCGCCGGCCGGGGTGGCGGCCGGCTGGGTGGAGGCGCGCTGCTCGCCCAGGGTGCGCAGCAGGGCCTCGATCCGCCCCAGCTGAGCGCCGAGGTCGGTCGACCCCTGCTGCTGGGCGCGGAGGGCGTCCATGTCGCGGCGCAGGGCCTCGACCTCGGCCTCCCGCTTCTCGCGGTCGACCCGAGCGATCTGCTCCTTGAGGCTCTCCAGGCGGAGGGCGACGCTCTGGGCGAGCACCTTGTGCTCGCCCTCGAGCCCCACCAGCGAGGCGCGCAGGTCGGTGGAGGCCTTGTCGATCGCCTGGCGCAGCTCGACCTTGGCCTGAGCCAGGGCGGCGCCCTGGCTCTGCGACTCCTCGCGCGCCGCCGCCTTCAGGCCGCGGACCTCCTCCTGGACCTTCTCGTCCAGGGCGCGCAGCTGCTGGGCCTGCTGGCCCAGCACGCGCTCGGTGGTGGCCGAGTGGTCCGACAGCTCCTGGCCCAGGCGCTGGGTCTCGGCGTCGAGCTTGCCGACCACGGTGTGCAGGTCGCCCTGCGCGCCCTCGACCTTGCCCAGGCGGGCCTCGAGGAGCGCCACCCGCCGGTCGGCGGGGGCGGCCTCGTCGGCCTGGCCGACCTCGCCGGCCGCCGGCACCACCGCCGGGACGCTGGGGCCTCCATTGGTCGGGCCGACCGGGCCGACCTCGGCCGAGGCGTCGCGGAACAGCGGCGCGAACACCAGGGCCACGATCGTCATGAGCTTGATCAGGATGTTCAGCGAGGGGCCGGAGGTGTCCTTGAAGGGGTCACCCACGGTGTCGCCGACCACGGCCGCCTTGTGGGGCTCGCTCCCCTTGCCCAGGATGTTGCCGTCCGCGTCCTTGAGGCCGCCCGCCTCGATGAACTTCTTGGCGTTGTCCCAGGCGCCGCCCGAGTTGGCCATGAAGATCGCGAACAGGATCCCGGTCACCAGGGCGCCGGCCAGCAGGCCGCCCAGGGCCTCGTTCTTGAGGAAGTAGCCCACCGCCACCGGCACCGCCACCGCCAGCAGGCCCGGCACGATCATCTGCTTGAGCGCCGCGGCGGTCGAGATCGACACGCAGCGGGCGTAGTCGGGCTTCTCCTTGCCCTCCATGATCCCGGGCTTCTCGCGGAACTGCGTCCGCACCTCGTCGATCATGTCGCTCGCCGCGCTGCCCACCGCCTTCATGGTGAGGGCCGAGAACAGCATCGTGGCGACGCCGCCCAGGAACAGGCCGATCGTCACGTTGGGCCGAGAGATGTCGATCCGGTCCAGGCCGGCCGCCTGCTGAAAGGCGACGAACAGCGCCAGGGCCGTCAGGGCCGCCGAGCCGATCGCGAAGCCCTTGCCGATCGCGGCGGTGGTGTTGCCGACCGCGTCCAGCGAGTCGGTGCGCTTGCGGACGCTGGGGTCGAGGCCGGCCATCTCGGCGATGCCGCCGGCGTTGTCGGCGACGGGGCCGTAGGCGTCGATGCCCAGCGAGATGCCCAGCGTCGCCAGCATGCCCACCGCGCTGATCGCGATGCCGTACAGGCCGGCCGCGTTGTAGCTGACCCAGATCGCGCCGCAGATCAGCAGCACCGGCACCACGGTCGACTCCATGCCGACGGCCAGGCCCGAGATGATGTTCGTGGCGGAGCCGGTCATGGACTGCTTGGCGATCCCCTGGGCGTGCTTCTCCTTCTCGGAGGTGTAGCGCTCGGTGACCTTGCCGATGGCGATCCCGAGGACCAGGCCGCTGAGGATCGCGGTGATGATCCCGTTGCTCACGAAGAACTGGGGCAGGATCGTGCTCACCGGCTTGACGGTGACGTCGAACCAGGTGCAGATCGCCCAGGCCAGGACCGCGAAGGCGATCGAGGCGACGAGCAGGCCCCGGTGCAGGGCGTGGGACAGGTGCTCCTCGGACTGGGCCTTCACGAAGAAGGTGCCGAAGATCGAGCAGGCGATGCCGACGCCGGCCAGCACGATCGGCAGCAGCATGGCGCGCATGGCGAGGTCGTTGTTGCTGAGGGCCGCGCCCTCACTCAGGGTGGTGAGGCCGCCGCTGAGGCCGAGCGCCAGGCCCAGGGTCATGGCCGCCAGGATCGAGCCCACGTAGCTCTCGAACAGGTCGGCGCCCATGCCGGCCACGTCGCCCACGTTGTCGCCCACGTTGTCGGCGATCACCGCCGGGTTGCGGGGGTCGTCCTCGGGGATCCCCGCCTCCACCTTGCCCACCAGGTCGGCGCCCACGTCGGCCGCCTTGGTGAAGATCCCGCCGCCCACGCGGGCGAACAGCGCGATCGAGGAGGCGCCCAGCGAGAAGCCGAAGACCGCGCGCAGGGCGTCACCGGGCGCGAGGCCGCCCACGCCGCTGCCGCTGGTGAACAGCAGGTACAGGCCGGCCAGGCCGATCACGCCCAGGCCCACCACGGTCAGGCCCATGACGGTGCCCGAGCCGAAGGAGATCTTCAGCGCGTCGCTGAGGCTCTCCTTGGCCGCCTCGGTGGTGCGCACCGCGGCGCGGGTGGCGACGGTCATGCCGACGTAGCCCGCCGCGGCCGACAGCAGGGCGCCCGCCACGAAGGAGGCGGCGATGCGGCCGCCCAGGCCCTGGCTCTCGCCGTACCAGAAGAGGAGGCCGCCGACCGCCAGGACGTACAGGGCCAGCCACTTGTATTCGGTGAACAGGAAGGCCTTGGCGCCGTCCTGGATCGCCTTGGCGATCTCGCGCATGGTGTCGTCGCCGTCGGACTTGCCGACGATCCCGACCGCGACCACGACCGCCCAGATCAGGCCGATCAGGCCCAGGGCAGGCGGCGTGTAGGCCAACCAACTGAGGTCGGAAGCTTCTGCGAACAGCAGGGGGAGCATGGAGGACTCCTCGGGGGTCTGGTGAGGGCGTCCGCACGCCGCGATGGCGCAGCGCGTCCGAACGCGTGGCCGGCTTGTATACCAAGCGGTTACGCAGGCGACAAGCGCAGCCGCCGGAAGGGCTTTCGCGGTGCTTGCGGGGCCGGTGCGCGGAGGGCGTCGGACCCACCGATAAAGTAGTTAAGGCGCGCCCCGGCGGCGCGTCCCGGAGCAGCATGAGCGACAGCCCACAGGATCGCCCCAGCGAGAGCCACCCCGGCGACCGTATGGTCAGCGGCGCCGCCCGCCGCGAGGACGCCGGCCCCGACCGAGACCTGCGGCCCACCCGCTTCACCGAGTTCGTGGGGCAGCGCCGGGTCGTGGACAACCTGCAGACCTGGATCCGCGCCGCCCAGGCCAGCGGCCGCACCCTCGACCACGTGCTGTTCACGGGGCCGCCCGGGCTGGGCAAGACCACCCTCGCCAACCTGGTGGCCGGCGCGCTGAGCGCCCGGCTGGTGACCACCTCGGGCCCCGTGCTGGAGCGACCCTCCGACCTGGCAGGCCAGCTCGCCAAGCTCGGCCGGGGGGACGTGCTGTTCGTGGACGAGGTGCACCGCCTGCGCACGCACGTGGAGGAGTTCCTGTACAGCGCAATGGAGGACTTCCGGATCGACGTGCCGATCGACGAGGGGCCCTACTCGCGCACCGTCAGCCTGCCGCTGAAGCGGTTCACGCTGATCGGCGCCACCACCCGGGCCGGGCTGCTGAGCAAGCCGTTCCGCGACCGGTTCGGGATCCAGGAGCGGCTGGTGGCCTACGAGCGCGAGGAGCTGATGCGGATCGTGGAGCGGTCCGCCCGGGTGCTGGGCGCGCCGATCGACCGCGACGGCGCGGCGTTGATCGCCTCGCGCGCCCGCGGCACGCCTCGAGTGGCGAACCGCTACCTGGCGAGGCTGCGCGACGTCGCCCTGGCCGCGGGCGCCGACACGATCGACGGAGCGATCGCCGCCCGCGGCCTCGCCATGCTGGGCGTCGACGACCAGGGCCTCGACGACATGGACCGGCGCCTGCTCGAGGTGCTGGCCCAGTCGCCGGGCCAGCCGGTGGGGCTCAAGACCCTGGCGGTCGCCGCCTCCGAGGAGGAGAGCACGATCGAGGACGTGTACGAGCCCTACCTGATCCGGCGCGGCTTCGTGCGCAAGACCGCCCGCGGGCGGGTGCTCGGCCCCAAGGGGTTCGACCTGCTGGGGCTGGCGCAGCCCACCGAGGTGAGCGGGGCGCCCGGGGCCGCGCAGAGCAGCCTGTTCTAGCGAATCACCGCTGCGGGGCGAGGTCGGATAGGCTTGGCCGCTCGGCGAGCAGGGGCGGCGATGAGCGACGAGGCAGGAGGGCTGGGGCGGCGGAGGGTCACGCGAGACGACCCGCCGGAGGCGCCAGCCCCGGTGCCCAGCGAGGAGGCAGCGGCGGAGAGCCCGGCTGCTGCTGCCGCGGCGCCCGTGGCGGAGGACCCCCTCCCCGCCGGAGAGGAGCCCGCGTCGGGGCCGCCGCGCCTGCTGGTCGCGCTGCTGGCCGCCGGCCTGTTGGCGGTGGCCTGGGCGGTCGGCCTGGCGCTGGAGGGTCGCGGCGCGCGCTCGGCGGCGGGGGGCGAGGGCGAGCCGCGGGTGCGGATCGCGCTGATCGAGGCGGCCCCCGAGGTGGTGGTCGGTCTGGAGGGGGCCTGGCGAGCGGAGCCCGACGTGGGCGAGCCGCTGCTGCTCGAGGACGCAGGCGATGTGACCCTGCGTCCGCTGGGCGGCGGCCTGCGGGGCCTCGCGCTCGCGGCCGGCAGCGGCGTCGGCTTCCCCGAGGCGGGCGCCCTCACCCTCCGTCCGGTGGGCGCCGATCCCCTCGAGCCGGCGCCGGCGTTCGTCCTCGGCGGTCGGCAGTACCGGGGATTCCTCACCGTCCGCCTCCTGGCCGACGGGGCCCTGGCGGCGGTGAGCTCGGTGGGGATCGAGGACTACCTGGCCGGGGTGATCGGCCACGAGATGCCGATCTCGTGGGAGGACGCGGCCCTCGAGGCCCAGGCGATCGCCTCGCGCACCTACGCCCTCGCCAACCTCAAGCCCGACGCGCCCCACGACCTGCTGGCCGACGTGCGCTCGCAGGTCTACCGGGGCGTCCTGGCCGAGGACGCGCGCGCCCGTGCGCTGGTTGCGGCGACCCGCGGGCAGGTGGTCGCCCACGGCGGCGACCTGGTCGTCACCTACTTCCACTCCACCTGCGGCGGCGACACCGTACCCGCCCCCTGGATCTTCGAGTGGGTGAAGCAGGAGAGCGAGCCCCTGTCGGGCGCCAGCGACTGCCCCTGCCAGGCCTCGCGCTACTACCGGTGGGAGGCCGTGGTCGACCCCGCCGAGAAGGGGCTCGAGGTCGCCCTCCCCCTCGCCAAGGCCGAGGTGACCACCCGGCCCCGCGGCGGCTACGTCGAGACCCTGCGCCTCACCGGCGCCGACGGCGAAGTCCTCGAGCTCGGCCACTGGGAGGCCCGCCGCCGCCTGGGCCTCCGCTCCTATGCCTTCGAGGCCCAGCCGGCCGAAGGCGGCGCCAAGCTGCGCCTCACCGGCCGCGGCTGGGGCCACGGCGTGGGCATGTGCCAGTTCGGCGCTAACGCCCGCGCCCGCCAGGGGTGGGACGCCGAGGCGATCCTGCGCCACTACTACCCGGGGACGACGGTCGATCGCCTGGAGTACTGACCGCCCGCTGGCTGGTGCAGCGCTGAGCGACCTCACCCGCGCCGGCGCGGGGGAACCAGCCCTTGCGCGCGGCGCGCGCCGCGGCGGCCCCCTGTCCAGGAAGAAG